>CAZVSL010000355.1:0-1939 GCA_964629935.1 uncultured Calditrichaceae bacterium
ATTCTCATAGCCTCCAATACCGACAGCATGTCCGGAATACCTGCGGCGTTGATGAACGTCGATATCAATATTTCCAAGGATGCTGATTTCACATTCTGTGACATTCGCAAACCCCAAAGCGTCAGGAATGTACTGGTCATGCTTGTCGATGCCGTACTGGATAGATTGAGTTAAACCGACTGCATAAATCAAACCGTTCGACTTTTCGTGGAGGTTCTCTCCGAAAGGAACTTTAGGTATTGGTGATACGTACTAATCTTGCCGTATAAAGCCGTACGAAAGGACCGAAATGAATACCAAACTCACTCTAAAGCTGAATAAAGACGCTATTGAAAATGCGAAAACTTATGCCAAAAACCGGCATACCAGTTTGTCGGTTTTGGTAGAGAATTATTTCAAATCATTGGCTAAAGAAAAACAATATGCTGAGTCAGAAATATCTCCAATAGTCCAAGAATTATCTGGAATAATGGATCTACCGCAAGATTTCGATATGAAGAGAGGATATACCAAGTACCTCATTGAAAAATATACTTGATATGCACAACATATATATAGACTCAGACATTATACTTGACGTTCTTGCACAGCGAAAGGATTATTATCACGCATCGGCTAAACTTTTGAGTCATGCCGAAACCAAGAAAGTAACCGGCTTTACTACCCCGTTGGTCTTTGCGAATATTTACTATGTTTTGAGGCGGATGAGGTCTCAGAAGTTTGCATTGCAGAGTCTTAGAAAACTCAGAATAATAGTCGGCGTCTTGCCCCTGGATCAGAAACATGTCGATCAAGCAATGAACTCAGAGTTTATGGATTTTGAAGATGCTTTACAGCACCACTCTGCTCGAAGTAAAAATCTGGACTATATTATTACCCGAAACAAAAAAGACTACAAGCATAGTTCGATAGTAGTTTGTACACCTGAAGAGTACCTGACAATATTAGAGCTAAAGAATTAAGCTATATCTCCAATTTTCATGGGCCAAATCGCTCGCAAAGGAGTTTCAAATCGTATGAATGAGGGATACTTTAACAACATACTCGAAACCGTTGGTAACACGCCGATGGTTAAACTCAATCGTGTGACCAAAGCCATAAAGGCAACCGTTCTGGCCAAGGTTGAGTTTTTCAATCCAGGGGGTAGCGTCAAAGACCGCATTGCCATCAAAATGATCGATGAGGCTGAGAAAGAAGGCAGGATCAAACCCGGAGGCACAATCGTGGAGTCCACTTCCGGCAACACCGGCGCTGGTCTTGCGCTGGTGGCGGCCTTGCGCGGCTACAAGGCAATCTTCACCATGCCGGATAAAATGAGCTCAGAGAAAGTGCGCAATCTCAAGGCGTTCGGCGCCGAAGTCATCGTGACACCCACGGCCGTGCCGCCTGAGTCGCCGGAGAGCTATTACTCGGTCGCCAAAAAGATCGTCAAGGACACGCCCAACTCTATTCTGGCAAATCAATATTTCAACCCGGTCAATCCCGAAGCGCACTATGCCACCACCGGCCCGGAAATCTGGGAGCAAACCGGTGGCAAGGTTGATTGCTTCGTTGCAGGTCTCGGCACCGGCGGAACAATCAGCGGCGCTGGCAAGTTCCTGAAGGAAAGGAACCAGAAGATAAAGGTCATCGGCATCGATCCGGTTGGCTCAATTCTTAAGGAATACTTCTACACCAGGAAGATGGGTGAATCGAAACCGTATAAGGTAGAGGGCGTGGGCGAAGACATCATTCCCGGGACCACACATTTTGAGTACATAGATGAAATCATCGATATCGGCGATAAAGAGTCGTTTAACGTTGCGCGCCGGGTGGCACGCGAAGAAGGCATGTTCGTGGGCGGTTCCGGCGGCATGGCAGTCGCCGGGGCCCTGAAGGCAGCCAAAAATTTGCCCGCGGACAAGGTGGTGGTGGTGTTGCTGCCGGACTCCGGTGCAAA
>CAZVSL010000355.1:1949-6887 GCA_964629935.1 uncultured Calditrichaceae bacterium
CAAAATATCTCAGCACGTTCTACTCTGATGACTGGATGCGGGAAAACCGATTCTTCGATCTGGAAACGGTTTCGCTGGACAAAGCTCTGGCGGCCAAAGAAAATAGCCTGCCATCAGTGGTTTCGGTGCATCCGGACGATACGGTTCGCAGCGCAATCGAAAAAATGACTCAAAACAATATCTCACAAATTCCAGTTTTGGACAACGATCAGCCGGTCGGTCGCCTCGAAGAAGGCGAGGTTATGGCAGATGTCATCAGCAATACCGCTTTGCTGGATAAGCCCGTGAAAGAGCTCATGCAGGAAAGCATGCCCGTCATCAATATTCATAAGAAAATAGAAGAAGCGAAATACTTGCTCGCCAGAAGGCACTCTGCGGTCCTGATCGAAGACAACAAGAAAATCACCGGAATTATCACAAAGTCCGACCTCATGGAGTTCATCGCTTAATGGACAGGGACAAACTGAATTTTGCAACCAACGCCGTACATGCCGGCCAGAAGCCAGATTCCGCTTCCGGCGCCATCATGACGCCAATTTATCAAACCTCAACCTACGTTCAAACTTCACCGGGGCAGCATAAGGGCTACGAGTATGGGCGCACAGCCAATCCCACCCGGCAAGCTCTGGAAGCCAATCTCGCGGCTCTGGAGGGCGGCGAGCACGGCTTCGCTTTCAGCTCTGGCATGGCGGCAATCGCCGCAGTCATGGGGCTCCTGAAGCAAGGCGACCATGTGGTGGTGACCCAGAATGTCTATGGCGGCACCTATCGCTATTTTCAAAAAGTGATGACTGATTACGGCTTGTCATTCACATTCGTCGACACATCGAATCTGGCTTCAGTTCAACAGGCTATCACACCGCAAACCCGCATGCTGTTTGTCGAGACGCCCACCAATCCCATGCTCAGGCTGAGCAACCTGCGCCAGCTTGCAGATATATGTAAGAACCAGGACTTGCTGCTCACGGTTGACAACACCTTCCTGAGTCCCTATTTCCAGCGGCCGTTGGCTCTGGGCGCAGATATTGTGGTGCATAGCAGCACCAAGTATCTCAACGGACACAGTGATGTCATCGGCGGCGCGCTCATTCTACAAAGCGATTCACTGGCCGAGCGGTTCGCGTTTCTGCAAAACTCCATTGGGGCTGTTCCCGGGCCGTTCGACTGCTGGCTCATCCTGCGAGCCGTTAAGACCCTCCACCTGCGTATGCCGCAGCACAATAAGAACGCCATGAAGATTGCAGCGTATTTGCAGGAGCACAAGAAAGTGGCGCATGTCATATACCCTGGTTTGGCGTCGCACCCGCAGCATAAACTCGCTTGCGAGCAGCAACTGGACCCATTCGGGAAACCCGGATTTGGCGGCATGGTCTCCTTTCAGGTTAACACGTGGGACCGGGCCCGGCGCTTTCTCGAAAATGTCAGGCTTTTTGCTCTGGCTGAGAGCCTCGGCGGCGTGGAAAGCCTGATCAGTCATCCGGCATCCATGACCCATGCTTCCGTACCTGCCTATGAGCGCAAAAAGATCGGTTTGTCCGATGATCTCGTCAGAATATCCGTGGGAGTTGAACAAGTTGAAGACCTGATTTCCGATTTAGAACAAGCATTCGCATGTATTTGAAAACGCTTACTTTACCACTTATTCTGCTGCTCTTGAGTCTGCCCCTCGAACCTGCGCCGGCAGCAGAAACCGATTGGAATCTGCTGGACAGCCCGCCCTTCAAGATTCATTACCTGGATTCGGACCTGGTCTATACCCGGGAAATTGCGTCCCTGTTTGACATCGCGTATAAGGATTTTGTCAGCAAACTGGGCTTGCGTGTTGCTGAACCGGTCAATGTTTTTGTGTGTCCAACAGACAAGCTGTTCAACAAGCTGACCGGTAACTTCATCCCCCATTGGGGCGAGGGCGTGGCAAATCCGGTCAAAAGTTTGATCATTCTGAAATCACCGTCCTTAACTGATAATCACAAGCGCCTGCCGAAACTCGTACGCCATGAGTTGGCTCACATCATGATTGGGCAGGCAGCAACGCACCCTGAAAGTTTGCCGAAATGGTTCAACGAAGGCATGGCGATCTACCTGTCAGCAGATGAGGAATTTACACCGGGCACGGCCATTTCCAAGGCTCTGATGAGCGATTCTATCATCCCACTTGATGAGATCGACAGGGTATTGCGGTTTCAGCAAGCCAAAGCCAGATTGGCCTATGAAGAAAGCTATTCATTTACACTCTTCTTAATCGAAAACTATGGATTTGCATCCGTTACGGATTTGTTGCACTATCTGAACGCAGGCCTGCCATTCGAGCAGGCTTTTCAGCGGGCTTTTGGCGCTGATTTGTTTGACATGGAACTGCAATGGTATGCTTACCTGGAAGATGAGTACCGCTGGAGTTTTCTCATGGATTTCGAGTTCTATCTCTGGATATTCATCCTGATTCTGTTTATCTTTGTATTTATTGCCATCCGGTGGCGTAACCATCGCACCCTGAAAAGATGGGAAGAGGAAGAACGTCTGGCAAACTGGTGATGGCATACGATAAAATTCCCCTTTCGAACGCAATCCCCGGGTATAAATAAACGTGGTAAAAAGAACCCGAATTGATCCCAACAATTTTACCAGGCAAGCGCTGGAACCTGCAGTTGAAGTGCTAAGGGCCAGCGGTGTGCTCGCGTATCCCACCGAAACTGTCTATGGCCTCGGCGCAGACGCTTTTTCCGAGAGCGCCGTGCAGCGTATTTATGATATCAAAGGGCGTGGACTGAAAAAGGCCGTTTCCGTGATGGTTGCGGATATGGGCATGGTGGGGGAGCTCGTCGACAACATCGATGAACGGGTTCGCCGCGTGATTGACACATTTTGGCCCGGTCCCCTTACTATTGTCTTGCGCGCAGGTAAGAGAGCACCGGCGCGCATCGTGAGCGACGAAGGCAAGATCGGGATTCGCTTCCCGGACCATAAATTGTCCAGAGATCTGGTGGCGCTGCTCGGCAGGGCGATAACCTCTACCAGCGCCAACCTGAGCGGCAAACCGGCCCCGGCTGAGGCAAACGAAGTTGCAGATTCGTTGGGGGACAAAATAGACCATCTCATCGATGGCGGCGCCTGCACTTTCGGCGTGCCTTCGACTGTGATTGACGTGACCGGAAACGAAATCAAGCTGCTGCGCCCCGGCGCAATCGATTTCAGCAAGATCGAGACTTTGAAATAAGGAAAATTCCTCATGAATGAAAATAAATTTAACATCCTGTTCGTGTGTTCCGGCAATAGCTGTCGTAGTCCCATGGCCGAGGGGGTGCTGAAAAGCAAGCTGCCGGATAACCTACGGGAGCACGTTTCGGTGGCTTCGGCCGGAACCCTTGGAATCGATGGTGCGCCGGCAACGGAGTTCGCCATCGACGTTGCCGCGGAGCTTGGCGCAGACATATCCGAGCATCGCTCTCAGGGGATCACAGAAGAGTTAGCCGAGAGCGCAGACATCTTGTTTGCCATGTCATATGAACACAAGGATTTTCTCGAAAAGAAGTTTCCGCAGGTGCGCGATAACGTCTTCCTGCTGCGCTCATTCGGCCGCTCAGCGGACGAAAGGCATGATGACAGCATCGACGATCCTATTGGCCGCAGCCTGGAAACCTATCGCGAATGTTGTGAGCTGATTAACGATGAGCTGGAACGCATCTGGCCGCGTTTGCAGACGATGATTGAGGAGAAAATAGAAGAGGAATGAATAAGAGTGACGTGTTAAAGCGTCGCCTTGTGGCGAGCAAAAGTAAAACTATCAGGTACCAATTTTCGTATTCTTGTTCGATGAGATAACATTCAATCGCCAACGTTAGCAAAAAAGATGAAATAAGGTACGACTGGTTTGTCTGAAGGGAATCAAAGTGGGGGATATTTTGTGGGCGATATTGGACTCGAACCAATGACCCCCTGCTTGTAAGGCAGGTGCTCTAAACCAACTGAGCTAATCGCCCCGAAAAATACAATTTTGAAATTTAACAATCCTGCTTACAAAGTCAAGCAAAATTTAGGAGCGGAGAAGCTTCCGGCGAAACCGCGGTGGTGGAGCATATAAGGTTATAAGTTATAAGGTATAAGCGATTTCCGGCGCCTGAATTTGCTCCTGCATAAACAAAAAAACCACTGACTCTCAATCCGCAACCGGGTGAATCAGTGGCTTTTTTCTGATCAGTCGAAGCCAAAACTACTACGCCTTCGTTACGACTTCCACTTGATATTACATCCCACACTCGGCTTCTGATCTTCACTGACTGGTTCGCCTGCCAAAATTGCGTCCAGAGCCGCCCTCAGGTCTTTGCCTGTCACGGGAATGTCGTTGCCGGGCCGGGAATCGTCAAACTGGCCGCGGTAGACCAGCTCGGCAGCGCCATCGAAGACGTAGAAATCCGGCGTGCAAGCTGCGTCGTAGGCCTTTGCGACTTCTTGCGTTTCATCATACAAATAGGGAAACGGGTAGCCCAGCTCTTGGGCAACCATCTTCATTTTATCGGGAGAATCCTGAGGATAGTTCTCGACATCATTCGAGCTGATGGCTACAAATGAAACGCCTTTGGGCATATAATCATTGGCAACTTTGACCAGCCCGTGATTTACATGTTTGACATACGGGCAATGGTTGCAGATAAACATCACCACTGTGGCTTTGTCCGATTTTACATCTGCCAGCGAAATAGTCTTGCCGGCAACCGTGTCCGGTAAACTGAAATCTGGGGCCTTTGTCCCGAGAGGAATCATCGTGCTTGGTGTTTCTGCCATACTTTCCTCCTTGTTTTCTGGTTATACATTTCCATTATTTGTCTCATAACTACCATGATCGTATACTAAATTAATCCCATTCTGTTCAGACTTTGCCTGTATGCTTTGAGCGCCGCCCGGTAGTTGATATGCCGGCCTTGCTCAACCAGGCGGTTGCCT
>CAZVSL010000356.1:0-6885 GCA_964629935.1 uncultured Calditrichaceae bacterium
ATGATTTGATGTCGCGGTGAACGATGCCCTTCTTGTGTGCAACAACCAGGCCAGTTGCGATTTGGGTGGCGTAGTTGAGGATATCGTCAATCTGAAGAAATCCCCCGGACTGGTGGTGGGCCCCGAGGGGCATTCGAACAACCTCCCGTAACTCTCTCCCCTCAAGATACTCCATCACAATAAACATCTCGCCCTTGTGCTCATCGATGGCGTGGATTGTGGCGATATTCGGGTGGTTAAGGCTTGCTGCCGCTTTTGCCTCAATCTTGAAGCGCGCGCGTTCTTCTTTACTGGCAGAAATATGCCGGGACAGAAATTTAATGGCGACGTCACGTTCAAGCCGCATATCCCGGGCTTTGTACACTATGCCCATACCGCCCGCGCCAAGCTTTTCCAAAATCTCATAATGTGAGATGGTTTTGCCGATCATAACAGACTAGCTCACTCTGTAAGATATGTTGTCTCACAAATTACAATACAAGAATCTATACAAAAGTGTGCCGGTATGCAAGCATTCAGTCTGAGTTTTCTCCAGGACTCCCTGCCGATTCTGTGATGGCTAAGAAAGCTATTCTCCCAGGTCCAACTCACCCAGATACGGCTGCTCCACTTCCACCCAATCCCATAACTGGTTTCCACGCTACGGTCCCATTTTACCGGAACCACAAACACATCGTCCCGTCTTTTCTCGATTTTGACGGCGTCTGCCATCGTCAATTTCGGTTTATAGTCCGCGTCCACAAACCATGCTGCTGACTGCGCCGTGCAATAGATAATGGCCTCATCGGAACGCTGGAGCTGTTCTTTGACCAGCGTAATATCCTCATAAACCTCAGGCATTCTGTTCATCGCAAACCCTCCACAAATTTGTGTGCATGCTCATCCCACTGACTCAGGACGCGGTCTTCGGGCCCGGGTGCATCCAAGCGCAATCCCAGGATCGAGCTCAGCTCTCGCAGCAATTGTTGCGCTGGTTTGACATTCTTGCCGGCTTCGGCAGCCGTGCGAATTATAGCCGCCAATTTTTCCAGGTGCTGCACCGCCGCCGGTGTGTCCAGATCATCATTCAGGGCTGATACAAAGGCGGTGTTTGCCTCTGCCGTTTCAACCTCTGGTGCGTTTGCCGGACCGCCCGCAGCAGTTGCGGCTGCAAGCAGTTTTTGCATCAGAGATCCCGCGTTTTGTAGCTCGTCCTGCTTAAAGGTCCAGGGTTCACGATAGTGCTGTTGGCTCAAGTAGAGGCGTAAGCTATCGGGAGAAGTCTCGTTCAACAAATCGCGCACCATGATGAGATTGCCGGTGGATTTGCTCATCTTTTTGCCCTGGTGTTGAACCAGAGCAGTATGAAACCAGGTGCGCACAAAGGGCTGCTTGTGCGTGGCGCACTCAGATTGCGAGATTTCGCTTTCGTGATGCGGAAAGAGCAGGTCTGAGCCGCCGCCATGGATGTCGATGGTCTCGCCCAGGAAACGCCTGGCCATGGTCGAACACTCGATGTGCCAGCCCGGGCGGCCCGGTCCCCACGGACTGTCCCAGGCCGGCTCCCCGGGTTTCTGAGCGCGCCACAAGTCAAAATCCAGCGGATCGCGTTTGTTGCGATCGTCGGGATTGTTGCCGCGCTCGTTGGCGATTGGCAACATATCTTCGCGCGCCAGCCTACTCAATTTACCAAACTCCTGACACGCATCGACATTGAAATAGACGCTGCCGCCCGATACATACGCCACCTCTGCCCGCAGCAAATCTTCGACAATGGTGACCATGTGCTGAATTACCTCCGTGGCGCGGGGATAGTAATCCGGCGCCCGGACATTCAGCGTTTTCATATCTTCGATAAAGTGAAGCGTCCAGCGTGCGCCCAATTGCCGCCAATCCTCTGCCTCCCGTTCCGCTTTACGAAAGAGCGGATCGTCGATATCGGTGACATTTTGGGCGTACTTGACCTCGTGGCCAAGATATTCCAGGTAGCGGATAAGCACATCGGCAGCCGCATAAGTGAAAATATGGCCCAGGTGCGTGGTATCGTAAGGCGTGATGCCACAAACATAGATGGTCACCGGCTCGCCTTGTGGCTTGAAAGTCTCCGGCTTGCGCGACAGGGAATTATATATGGTGAGCTGATTCGTCATCTTGCACCCTATTTGCTTGTGTTTTCATAACCCGGAACTCAGGGATCAATAGACCGGCCAGGCGAATCGTTCTCCGGGAGACCATCAAAGAAATCCACAACGCCTGTTTCCAGGGAATACTCGGCGCCCACGACCAGGAGCCCGTCATTTTGGATCAGATGTTCCAGTATTTGCGAGCCGTGACGCAGGTGGTCTGCGGAGGCGCGGATGTTGGCCCGCACGGCGTGGTGCACCAGGGCTTGCCTTTCCTGCCGCGGTTTTGTTTCGAGCAATGTTTGCACGCCGGGCCGGATGCGGTCGACAATGTCGCGCAAATTTGGCGAGCGGTTTTTTGTTGGCTGCTCGAGTTGTTCCAGGGTGGCGAGCACCGCGCCGCACATGGAGTGGCCCAGAACGACGACGAGCCGCGTGCCGAAACGCTCAGCCGCAAACTCGATGCTGCCAACCAGCGAGGGCGCCACAATATTGCCGGCCACCCGAATAACAAACAAATCGCCCAGACCCTGGTCGAAAATGATCTCCGCGGGGACACGTGAGTCCGAACAGCCGAGGATGATGGCAAAGGGCTCCTGGCCTGCCACCAGCTCCTTGCGCCGCGCCTGATCCGTGAGACTACTCGGCTCGCGGGCCTCGGTTGCAAAGCGATGATTGCCTTCCTGCAGGCATTTCAGAGCTTCAGTTGCAGAAAGCATAGCGCTGACCTCCCCTGTTGTACAAAGTCGTGTTCACTGGACAATCACTGTTTCGCTAATCTGGATATCGTTGAGAAAGGTCTCACCGCTGGTATGGCTGGCGGTGGTGGCTGCGAAATCAGAGATAAATGCGCCCTGGCTTGCGCGGAACTCGCTGGGCGGTTCCAGATTCCTGACGTAGTTGCCGGCGCCGAGCCGTTCTGACAACACCGTCGATTTGAAGTCGACGCCTGTGGCTGTCAGCCGTTGCCAGATGATCTGAAAATGCGCCACTTGACGTCGGCCGAAGTAGTAGCCACGCTGCACGTCAAAGCCAGTCACCACATACCCGGGTTTCTTCAAAACGGTTTCACCGCCGCCTGTGCCGCCAATGCGGTCGCCTTCAAACTCGCCCGCTAATTGCAGTTTTTCGGTAACCTGAGCATAAATGGGAGTCACGGCATCGATGACATCGCCGTGGCGCACGCGAAATCCGATAAGTGCGATGTTTTTGCCCTGCAAACTCGGGAATTTCTGCAGCACGTTGTCGCGTGCGCTGCGCACGGTATTGACGCCGTAGGAGCCGATGTTGGTCGGCGTGCCAACCGGCCGGAATTGCGGGATGCTCTGGGCGCCTTCTTCAAGAATGCTGGTCAAGCCCTGCCGCACCTCCGGATCGGAAATCAGGTTTGCCTTGACCAGGAACTCCAGAGCTGAGACGCGTTGCCCCACGTCTTCAGGTTCAAGCGCGCGCAGGATCAGTTTCGATTGGAAGTCCTTTTCTGCCAGATTGGTATCCCAGTATCCTTTCACCACGCCGCCGGCCACAGTGCCGAGCACGGCCAACAACCCGGTCACGAGCAGACCGCTTATCTTATCTGTCATAAAATATAGCCTCCCCTGGGGGTGTGAACACAACTAAGCGGCATTCAAAATAGCGTGTTCAGCGTTCAGGTTACGCTGAAAGGCCGCAGATTGAAATGCACCACGCTGCAACAGCTCACTTGAACTTCGACAACGCAGATTGAAAGGCCGTTTTCACATCGTCAAAAGCTTTTTCGGCGCCGGACCTGAGCTCGTGCCAGGCTTCATCGCTGGCTTGTTTCACCTGCTCCATGTTGTCCTGCGCCGCTTGCTTCTTGCTGCGCAGATTTTCGATCTGTTTGCTGTAGTTTGCCTCGGCATCTGCACCTGCCTTTTGGGCTCTGGCCTCCAACTTCGCAATTTCAGCATCCCATTGTTTGAGCTGAGCAGCGACTTTGTCTATGAATGCTTTTCTGTTCATAGTTAAACCTCCTTTTCGTTTTGTGAGACGCATCTGCGTTCGGGTTTGAGCCGGGCTTTCGAGGATATCGAGCAACCCCTGGTAGCGTTTCTGCACATCCTGCCGGTCATTTGCTTCAGGCAGCGATTCGTGACACCCTCGTTCAATCATATTCGCCTGTCTTAAGAGCGCCTGTCGCTGCTCCGCATTGTGGGCGCGAAGCCCAATCGTGCCCAATGTTTCCAATAGCCGGATCGTCACGGCAGCGCTCGAGCGGCCATATTGCCGAATCTGATCAAAGGCGGTATTCGTTATCCCGGCAAAAGTGATGGGCCTGGCCGTAACCCGAAGTTTGCCATCGCCGTCATACCTGTAGGGTGAAGGAAAGGCTCTCTCAGCTAAATAACAGAGCGCCGAGCCCAGCCGGTCTAAACACGTGATCGCCGTGAACGGGTCGTTTATGCCTGGCGAAAGCGCCCGCAATGCGATTTCCACAAGTTGATGAATGGCGAACTCAGCATCCTGCTCCGGCGTGCGTTGCGGACCCAGAATAAAGGCGCCGACGATCTGGCTCGCAAGTGACGCTTCGAGTGGTTCCGGGCTTTTGACGGCAACCAGCGTGCTGCCGGCCACAACAAACTCGCCAGGGCGGTAGCGCAGGCAGATAAGCAGATCGTTGCTGCTGGCGATTTCCAACAGCCCGTTACTGTCGACTGCTTGCAGATAGCCGCTTTCGGCCGCGGCGAGGTTTACGGCTTCGTCACACTCTTCTGCTTCTGATTGCCAGTCCGGCTCATCGCTCTCGTCCTGTCCCAATTCCTGGCCCAATTCCTCCGGGAACAGCCGCTGTAGATGCTCTGAGAGCTCATTGTCAACCGAAGCGATAACGCGATCGGCCTGGATTGAGGTAGAGACATGATGAATAAAATAAATGAGGACGCCGACATTGGTCAAGGCCAGGACGACAGCGAATGTCACCGAGACACTTGGTACAAAGGCGGTCGGGCCTTCAGCAGCCACGGAGCGCAGAACCAGCAAACAGTAGATAAAGGTAGCGATAAACGTTCCAAGCACGACCTGATTGCCGGTATCCATCATAAAATTTCGCAACAATCTTGGCCCAAATTGGGACGACGCCAGAGTGAGCGCAACAATGGTAATAGAAAACGTGACGCCGGCTATTGTGATCATGGAGCCGGCGATGGTCGACAATACCGAGCGTGCGCCTTCCGGTCCGCCAGTAAACAAGAGACCAAAGAGCTGATATGACTCGAGCTCAACTTGGCGGTCCACGGCGATCATAATCACGGACAGGGCAATCGAGGCCAAAACCAGCAAACCGGGAAGAAACCAAAAGCTGGTTCGTACCGATTCCCAAAGATTGAAAAGCCGTGTCTTCATAAGGCGATTGCTACGATGTTATTTCATCGAGTTTCTGGTGGGCGGCGTCATATCCCTCCTGGATCACCTGACGGGCTTTGTCAATGTCGGTGCGGGTGTAGTCCGCAAGCTGCGGACTGATCATAACGTCAGCTTCATCGGTTTGGATGCGCGTGGCATTATCGATGGCAATATCGAGGGCGTTGACCAGCACGTCGATGATGTCGTCCGGTTTCTGATATTCTCGATTTGCGTTTAAATCCACCCCGACGATCAGCTCAGCGCCGATTTCCCGCAATGGCGAGATGGGCACATTCTCCGTCAAGCCGCCATCGACGAGCAAGCGGCCGTTGATTTCGACGGGAACAAAAATCCCCGGCACGCAGGAGCTGGCCATTATCGCGGTAGCAACGCTGCCTTCTGTCAAGATCACCTTTTTGCCGGCGCCGATATCCGTGGCCACAACCGCCAGCGGGATATCAGCATCTTTGAATTCCACGTCTCCTGCAGCCTGTACAAAAGTTTCGCCGAGCTTTTCATTGGAAAGGAAGCCGAATTCAGACAGCGAGAAGCCGGAGATGGAGAGCCAGTCCAGCTCCAGCGCGATGGGCTCGATTTCCGACGGCGGGATGCCAAACGCGTAAAGCGCAGCGATAAAGGCGCCGATGCTGGTGCCGGTGATGCTGCCAATTTCGATGCCTTTTTCCTGCAACGCCTTCAGGACTCCGATATGGGCGGCGCCGAGTATCGCGCCCCCTCCCAGAGCCAGACCGATCGCTTTGTCCAGTTTCTGTGCCATGCTCATCTACCTTGTTAGAGCAAATGACTTCAATCTGATGTAGCCTCAGAATAGATATTGCACGGCTCACTTTCAAGAGAAAAAACGACACAAAATCGAGAGACCAGAGCCCGGTCGTGGGTAGCCCAGTACCTAGTGTAGCCATCAGGCTGCCCCCTAATTCCCCTGTTCAGCATTAGCTTGCCGCGCAATGGCAGGATTGAAATGCGCAAGCGGGGGACGCTTGCGCTACACCGGCAACGGCAGAGCCCGCAAAAAGACGCTGTGAAAATAGCCCACAGATATGCTACCGATGCTTGATTCCTTGCAAGTCAGGCATGACGCAGCAAGTCTTGCATCATCTGCCGCACGACTGTGATTTCATCTCCGTTTATGGTGTGGCCCATGTTCGGGTACAACCGTGCGTTGACCTCGGCGCCGAGCTTCTGAAAGACCGCGGCCGTTTCGTGCACACGCTGTTCCGGAATATGAAAATCGCGGTCGTCACAGCCGAGAAAGACCGGCGTGCCGTGCATAGAACCCGGGTAGTCGGGCGCCGTGCCCTCCGGTCCGACCAGGCCGGCGCTGAGTCCGACCACGCCGCCATACTTCTGCGCATGGCGGGCGGCAAATTCCAGTGCAAGGCAACCGCCTTGAGAGAAA
>CAZVSL010000357.1:0-6865 GCA_964629935.1 uncultured Calditrichaceae bacterium
AGGATGGGAGATTGGTGCAGCAGCAGTATCCATCCGATGGCTTGGAGCCATCGGATGGATAGAAGGATTTCGAAGCCGAAAACTAAGCGATCCTTACATGCAACGACTTGCCAAGGGCTTTCGCGTATTTATTTAGTGTAGAAAGCCTGATGTCCTCGGCATGATTTTCGATTCTGGAAATTGCCGACTTTTTTGTATTGAGTTTTTTAGCAAGTTGTTCCTGGGTAACTCCAGCTTCCTCGCGTGCTTGACGCAACAACACTCCGATTTTAAAATGTTCATATCCTGAGTCAAAAGTTTCCGCAAAATCAGGACTCTGTTTTTTGCGCTTGGCAATGTATCTTTCCAAATCATCCATCATTTTCTCCTGAGGTAATCTTGCTTACGTTGCATCGCCAATTTTATTTCCTTGCGAGGTACTTTCTGACTCTTCTTGGCAAATGCATTGGTTAATACAATTAGTTTTGCGCCGTCGAAGAATCCGAGAAAGCGAAAAGTATCATTACCAATCTTAACCCGTACTTCCCAGATATCGTCTGAACTCTGTAACTTTTTGAAATACTGTTTCGGGATTCGAGTGAGTTCTGATACGATTCGGAAAACCCATAAAACTCTTTCAACCTTCTTATCAGAGAGCGAATCCAAGAATTCTTCGACGGGACAGCGACGACTTTCAGTACGAAAGAATATGATTTCTCGCATTTTCATGTTAACACTTTTGTTACCTAGTTTGCAAGAAAAAATGTCAAAGAACTCAACCGAATCCGGTCGAAATAACGTCTTGCTCCTCGCAGACGAACCCACCGGCAACCTGGACGCCGCCGCCAGCGCTGAGATCATGTCCATGTTCAAGACGCTTCATGAACGCGGTCATACGATCATTGTGGTCACGCATGAGGCTGAGGTAGCCCGGTGCGCGCAACGAGTAGTATCCATCCGATGGCTGAGAGCCATCGGATGGATCCACGGCGTTCAGTTTTTTCTTGATTCATCCGGCGGAATTCCCTACTATTTCCTACCCGTCATATCTTTTTTTCCAAACTGCGAGAGCCGAGATCATCATGCCTGCTATCTCCATATCTGTGACTGTAAACGACCAGGATTATGAACGAACTGTCGAGCCGCGTTTGTTGCTGAGCGACTTCCTGCGTCACGAACTCGGCTTGACAGGCACGCATGTTGGCTGTGAGCACGGCGTCTGCGGCGCCTGCACGATTCTGTTAAACGGCGAGGCCGTGCGTTCGTGTCTGCTTTTTGCCGTGCAGGTGAACGGCCAGAAGCTCACAACCGTCGAGGGCCTGGCGCCACAGGATTTGGAGACATTGCATCCGTTGCAGGAGGCGTTCCGGGACGCACATGGCTTGCAGTGCGGATTCTGTACGCCCGGTTTTCTCATGTCCCTGGTGCCGTTTCTGGAGCAAAACCCCAATCCAACCGAGCAGGAAATCAGGGAAGCGCTGTCAGGCAACTTATGCCGCTGTACCGGATATCAGAATATTGTCAAGGCGGTTATGCTGGCGGCAGCGAAGCGGACGGGCAAGACGCATCAGCCGATTTGATTTGACGCGATCGTGCGATACCGCAATTTCTTGAAAACCGACCTGGCCTTGATAAAGAACCTAAGATAACATAAATATAGAAATTTAGACGGGATAACAGGATGAACAGGACATGGTAGTCTCAAAATCCAACAAATCAAGAATAGCTATCATAAACTAAGGTTGAAATAAAACAGTCAGGTCGTTGCCAGAGACTTGGCTGAGAGTACCAATGATAAGGATTCTTAATCAGGTATATCCTGTTATTCTGTCCCAAAATTCTCAAAACCAATATCAAATACGTTACTGTATTTATGAACTGGCGTACTAAATGACCAACAAATGAAGACCAAACATAGATGTATAATCGGCGATTCCAGGAAAATGACGGAAGTTGCGAATTCTTCTGTTCACCTGATAGTCACGTCGCCGCCTTACTGGCAATTAAAGGATTATGGCGCCGCAGATCAAATCGGCTTCAATGATTCTTACGAGGCGTATATCAACAACCTGAATCTGGTCTGGAGTGAGTGCCATCGTGTTTTGCATCCGGGCTGTCGCATGTTGATAAACATCGGAGACCAATTCGCCAGAGCAGTCTATTATGGCAGGTACAAGGTTATTCCCATCCGGACTGAGATAATCAAATTCTGCGAGACCATCGGGTTTGACTACATGGGCGCCATAATCTGGCAAAAGAAAACCACTATGAACACCACCGGCGGCGCCACCATCATGGGTTCTTTTCCTTTTCCCCGCAACGGCATCGTTGAGATCGACTATGAATTCATTTTGATTTTCAAGAAAGCCGGTAAAGCGCCAAATGTAACAGCGGACATGAAAGAGCAGTCCAGAATTCCCAAGGAAAAATGGAAAGAGTATTTTTGCGGGCATTGGTATTTCAATGGCGCCAAACAGGATAATCACATTGCCATGTTTCCGGTCGAATTACCTAAACGGGCCATCGAGATGTTCACGTTTGTGGGGGAGACTGTCCTTGACCCTTTCCTTGGTAGTGGGACAACATGTTTAGCGGCAATGATCTCAGAAAGGAACTCGATTGGTTATGAGATTAACCGCGAGTTTCTGCCCATCATAGAAAGAAAACTGAATGCAGAAAAAAACACGCTCTTCAATAATTCTGAAATCTGCATCGAGGAGTCTCAAAGCCGGTTAGAAAACAACATCGATTGGCAAAATGAAATCAGCAGGCTCCCTTATGTTTTCTCAGATCCTGTGAAATTCGACAAAAAAGTGGATCCAAATAAGCTAAAATTCGGCTCCAGGATCAACACAGCAGACAGCAGGGCCGGGGTCAGAAGAGAAGAATATTTTACGGTAAAACAAATTCTTGAGGTTAACCTTATTAAGCTCAATAATGATTTGGTAATCAGACTGATCGGGGTTAAGGCAAGACATGAGAACCAGGAAGCAGCTCTCACGTTTTTGAGAAACAAAATCTTAAAGAGACAAATCTTTCTGAAATTCGATGAAGAAAAGCACGACAGCAAGGGCCAGCTTTTGGCGTATGTCTACCTTAAGAACAAGACGTTTATTAACGCACACCTGCTCAAACACGGCTTTGCTGATTTAGATAAGATGTACTCATTCAAACATTTAGCTAAGTTCGAAAAAATCCAGCAAGACAGAAAATCCTCTTATGAAAAGCAAATTTAAACTCAACAATAGAGAAATAGAGAACCTTCTTGACATAAAGTCCATTGACTTTCCGAAGTATTCAACTCAAATCATAAATCTGGCAAGTCAGAATGCTCAAGCCACTCGCCCCGCTGTAGTGGGCCAAATGAGCGATCTGATTCAACAATTCTCTGGAAAAACCATCGAAGGGTGGGAGAAATGGTACATAGACGAAAATCCTGACGCCATTCAAAATGCGACTGAAAAAATTGTACACATGATTGATAATTTCCGGTCCGTTATTGACAAAATAGATAGACAACTCATCGAAAATTGGGTTAGAGATTTGGTCATAATTAAGACCTTTATTGGGCTACGTTTCCACGAAGCAGTTCTCAAAAAAACCTCCGAGTTGTTGAAATCAAGTTACAGACTATCAGTTGCAACCGAAGAATCAAAAGGTATTGACGGTTATATTGGTAGGATTCCAATTAGTATCAAGCCGGAAACCTACAAATCGAAGAAAGCTCTCCAAGAAACAATCGATGCTAAGTTTATTTATTATACAAAGGTAAGAGGTGGAGTTACAGTAGATATTTCGGAACTCATTTAGTTTCATGCCACACGTCAACTGTATATGATCAAAAAGGAGCAACCCATTGGCAACCCGCTATTTCGGCGCACCCATCAAACGCAATGAAGATCCCCGCCTGTTGAAAGGGCAGGCGCTGTTCGTGGATGACGTCCACCTGCCGGGCATGCTGCATGTCGCTTTTTTGCGCAGCGACCATGCGCACGCACGCATCAAGAATATCGATGTGACCGCAGCGCAAGCGCGCGAGGGCGTCGTCGCCGTCTATACCGCTGATGATCTGGGGGCCTATTGGCAGCCGGGTCCGCTGTTGGTGCCGCCGCCTCCGGTCGAGGGCATGACATTCAACCAACGCACGCAAGTGCCGCTGGCCAAAGATAAAGTCAAACACGTGGGTGAAGCTATTGCCCTGGTCGTGGCCACAAGTCGCTATCTCGCCGAAGATGCACTCGATGATATCCGTGTAGAATTCGAACCTTTGCCGCCGGTGGTCGATCTGGAGCCAGCGCTCGCTTCACAGGCGGCACACGTGCACGACGATCTGGACTCGAACCTGGCGGCTCATGTCATTCAGCAAAAAGGCAACTATGACGCCATTCGGGACCAAGCCGAGGTTATCATCAAGCGCCGGCTTTTTTATGATCGCGGCACAGCGGCTGCGCTGGAGAACCGCGGTGTCGTGGCGCACTGGGATGCACGCAGTCAAAATCTCAAGGTGTGGGATACGACCCAGGCGCCCATCCCGATCCGCAATGGCCTGGCAGCCATGTTGGGATTGTCGGAGTCTCAGGTACAGGTGATCGCGCCGTTTATCGGCGGCGGCTTTGGTCCGAAAATCATGATGTTCTATCCCGAGGAAGTGCTCATCCCGTGGGTTTCCATGCAATTGGGCGTACCTGTAAAATGGATCGAAGACCGGCAGGAGAACTTCTTCGCTACCACCCATGAGCGCGGTCAGATTCACGATGCTGAAATCGCGCTGACCAAAGACGGCAAAATCCTGGGCGTGCACGACGTGTTTCAGCATGACTCAGGCGCATACGTTCCCTATGGTCTGACCGTTCCGATCAACAGCCAGTGCACGCTGCTCGGTCCCTATGATGTTCCCAATTACTACAGCGAATTCAAAGCTGTGTTTACGAACAAGACCATCGTGACGCCGTATCGCGGCGCCGGTCGCCAGCATGGCGTATTCGTCATGGAGCGGTTGCTCGACATTGCGGCGAAAGAGCTGAAGCTCGACCGGGTCGAGATTAGAAAGCGCAATTACCTCAAGCCCGAGCAATTTCCCCACAATCATGAGATCATCTATCAGGATTTTGCTCCGCTCGAATATGACAGCGGCAACTACCTGCCGGCGCTCGAGCGCGCCGTGGAGATGATCGGCTACGGCAAATTCATCAAGCAGGAGCAGCCAAAGCTGCGCAAGCAGGGAAAGCATACGGGCATAGGCATTGTCTCTTATGTAGAAGGCACGGGCATCGGTCCGTACGAGGGCGCGCGCGTGAAGGTGGATGCCAGCGGCAAAGTCAATCTTGCCACCGGCGTTGGCACCCAGGGCCAGGGACATTTCACCTCATTTGCCCAGATTGTGGCTGAGCAATTGGGCGTAGATATTAAGGACATCCGGGTTGTGACCGGCGATACCGGTGAATTTGGCTGGGGCTGCGGTACGTTTGCCAGCCGCGGCGCCGTGGTGGCTGGCAATGCCATTCATGCGGCGGCCTTACGTGTTCGCGAAAAAATCCTTAAGCACGCCAGCGACCATCTCGAAGCGGCTGAAGATGACTTGGTTTTGGAGAATGGTAAGGTGTTCGTCAAAGGCGTGCCGAAAAAATCTGTGACCCTTGGCGAACTGGCACAGATTTCGAATCCTCTGCGCGGCGCCGTCAAGCCTGGCACGGAGCCGGGTTTGGAGGCGACGGACTATTTCGGGCCGGAGCGCGGCAGCACTGCCAGCGGCGTACACGCTATGATCATCGAAGTCGATCCGGAGACCATGATGGTCGCAATCAAGAAATACGTGGTTGTGCATGATTGCGGCAAAGTGATCAATCCCATGATCCTCGAGGGACAAATCCATGGCGGCGTGGCGCAGGGTATCGGCAATGCTTTCTACGAGCAGCTCGTCTACGATGACGGCGGCCAGTTGACCAATGCCTCATTCATGGATTATCTGCTCCCGACTGCCAACGATGTGCCGCATATCGAGACAGACCACGTGGAAACGCCATCGCCGCTCAATCCGCTCGGCGTCAAAGGAGCGGGCGAAGCCGGCGCCATCCCGGTAGGACCGTTGTTTGCGCAGGCTCTCGAGGATGCCTTGCATGGCCACGACCTGGAGATACTCGAGATTCCTTTGAGCCCGGGGAGGTTGTTCGAGCTTGTGCACGGAACAAAGTCAAAGCGCAGCGGTGAGTAATGCAAAGACAAACCAGAAGGGAAGTCGGTAAGCTCGCTTTTGATCTGGCCAAGATCCTGTTAGCAATCGGAGTATTGTCACCGATTTTCAAGGAAGAGGCCTTTTCAAGGGGCACCCTCATTGTTGCCGCCACCCTCGTAATTCTCCTTATTATTGGAGGTATTCGTTTGATCGAAAAAGGAGCTGGTGAAAATGAATAGTTTGATATTTTTCGGTGTTGTCATGGTTGTTTTTGTGTTCGCCATAGTGGCGTATGTCACATGGGAAGACAAACATAAGGCAAAGAAAGCAAACAAGAAAAGATGAAGACAATTCATCGGGCATTCTAACAAGTAAGAACAGAACAGATGAAACCAGCCCCGTTCGAATATTTCGCGCCGACTTCTGTCGAAGAAACGCTCTCGCTGCTGGATGAGCACGGCTTTGACGCCAAACTGCTTGCCGGCGGCCAGAGCCTGGTGCCAACCATGAACTTTCGCCTGGCGCAACCAGCCGTTATCATCGATCTGAATCGCGTCTCTAAGCTGTCCTACATTCGTAACGGTTCCGCAGATGGCCTGCAAATTGGCGCCATGATCCGGCAGAGCGAGCTGGAAAGAAACCAACTCATTGCAAAGCACGCGGCCTTGATCAAGGAAACCATGCCTCACGTCGCGCATCCGCAAATTCGCAACC
>CAZVSL010000358.1:0-6863 GCA_964629935.1 uncultured Calditrichaceae bacterium
CTGTCAGATGCGGTGATGACATCAGAACGAACGGTCGCTCCGGCTGGTACAATTTGCTGCGCGCATCGGGCTTTTTCTTCGGCCTGTCGCCACGCTCGCGGACGGAACGTTTCGCTTTCGCTGCCGTGGCGCGCTCCGGAATCTCCGTTTCGCCTCTGTTTTCCATACTCATGTTTGCACGTTTCCTTAGTCTAATTCTTGCTCAGCTCCGACAGTCGAAATTTGCCGACTCGGAGCCACTGCACCAGCGGAATGTGTGAGGGACACACAAAGGCACAGCAGCCACATTCCATACAATTTGTGATGCCCCAGGCGGCCGCATCTTCGGTCAGGCTCTTTTCAGCATAACGCGCCAGACGTGTGGGCACGAGATTCACCGGACAGGCAGAAACACACGAACCGCAACGAATGCACGGATAGGTTGAAAACTGGTCGTCAGCCGGGCCATTCGTGCAAACAATGCCGCTGGTTGATTTCACGATCGGCACATCCAGGTTGCATTGGGCCATGCCCATCATGGGACCGCCCATAAAGATCTCGTTGCTGTTGTCTTTGAGACCATCGCAGAACTCGAGCACCTCGCGGAAGCGGGTTCCGATTCTCACCATGAGATTTTTCGGTGTCCGGATACCAGGTCCGGTCACGGTTACGATTCTGCGAATCAGCGGCTTGCCTTCGATTACGGCCTCCGCGACCGCCAGCGCTGTGCCCACGTTGTTCACCACAACACCCACATCCATGGGCAAGCCGCCGACCGGCACCTTGCGCCGCAAAACCGCCTCGATGAGCATTTTTTCTGCGCCTTGCGGATATTTCACGGTCAGCGGCACGACCTGTAGGTCCTGACCATTGGCTGCGATGCGCTCTTGCATCACCGCGATGGCGTCCGGTTTGTTGTTTTCGATACCGATGTAACCGGTCCCGACGTTGAGCGCCTTCATGATTAACTTCGCGCCCGTCAGCACCTTGTCGGTCAGCTCCACCATGGCGCGGTGGTCTGCGGTCAGGTAGGGCTCACATTCGCAGCCATTGAGAATAAATGAGTCCACCTGCTTTTCAGCCGGCGGTCTTAGTTTGACATGGGTGGGAAACGCCGCGCCGCCCAAACCTACGATACCGGCTTCCCTGGTGATCTCAACCAATTCAGCCGCAGATAACGACTGCCAGTCCGGGTGTGGCTGCAGTTCGGCCCAATGATCCTCGCGCTCGGGCGTGCCTTTGATATGCACCATGGTAACCCGGCTGCCAAATGGATGCGGAAAGCGGTCGATGGCTTTGACTTTACCCGTGATGGCAGCGTGTACCGGGCTGGAAATCATCTTTTCGCTCCGGCCGATGACCTGTCCGGTCTTGACTTCATCGCCAACCTGCACGACCGGCTCGCATGCGGCGCCGATGTGTTGCTGCAGGGGAATGAATACTTCTTCCGGCGCCGGCATGGTTATGATGGGCTTGTACGCTGTATATTCCTTGGCTTCGTTTGGGTGAATGCCCTTTTTAAAAGTCGGTAGAAACAAAGCGTTGGTTCCTTTCTTATGTCAAAAGTAGAAAGCGACGAGACAATTCCAATAACCGTGCCACAGAGGGCGACATTCCGTTAGGTTTCGGATAAATTTCGTAAAGATATATGTTATTGATAATACTAATCTTCCGTCCTGCTGGTGCAAAGTTACAAAAGCAGTTGCAGATCGAACTCCCCCTGTGTTGTCGCAGAAGTAAGAATTGGCGGGCAAGAATTTGCAATCATGCAAAAAACCATCAAGTTTGTCGAATTTCGATTTTCAATTTCAGCGCGCCGAACATTGGTCTCCAGTCCGGATATTTTCAGGTGGCAGTGTTTACTTTAGCCGCACCGCAAATCGTCGATACTTAATAAGTTCACTGCCAACAAAAGGAATTAGGCTCATGCGTTCAACCATTGCGAAGAAAATTGGCGTCGTCGTTGCAGCGGTGTTGATCTTAACGTTCGGTTCCCTGCTCTTCGTGCTATTTATGCATACGAAGAACCGGGAAGTCACAACCGCAAATGAGACCAGCGAGGAAGTAAACACCATCATTAAGGAATCGCTGATATTTTCTATGGCGGAAGGCACAACTGATGTGTCGCCCTATATTGATGCTTTGCAGACAATCAACAATCTCGCGGAGTTGCGAGTCACAGTCAGCAACTTGATCCATGAGAACGGAGAGAGCGAGATGGATGCTTTGGAGCGCGACGTGCTTCAAAGCGGGAAAGCCAGGTCTTCTCAGGAGAGCTTTGCCGGCGAACCGGTCATTCGTTCGATCATGCCCATAAATGCCACCCCGGACTGCATCGGGTGCCATGAAGCTCAGTTGGGAGAGGGACTGGCCGTGGTAAGCGTCCGCTATTCTATAGCCGAAACTATGGCCTCGCTGAACTCACAGGAATGGGAAGCCTTTCTGATGGCTGTCGCTGCCATAGGCATCACGTTGTTTCTACTCATGTTTCTGATCAACAAACAGGTCATCCGCGATTTAAAGGCGCTCATCGCACGCATCAAACGTCTCGCTGCTGGTGATACCGATGGCACAGTCGAGAACAACAGAACCGATGAGCTTGGCGCAGCCGCTCAGTCGCTACAGTTGTTGTGCCAAAACCTGAAGAACAAAACCGAAGTCGCCTCTGAAATAGCACGGGGCAACCTCGAAATCGAAGTCGCTGTCATGTCCGAAAAGGACGTCCTGAGCCAGGCCATGTTAAGCATGAAAAACACGCTTGGCCGAATGCAGGCGGAGTTGCAGGAGACCATCAACGCCATGGGCCGCGGTGAGATCAAGCAGCGTTGTAAGACTGATGATCTCGATGGCGCCTTTCTTGACCTGCTTGCCAGCTTTAACCAGGCGCTGGATGCGGTCATCGAACCGGTGTACGAAGCCATAGCCATTTTGAATGAATACGCACAGGGTAACCTGGGAAGAAAAATGCGATTGCTGCCCGGCGAGCAGGCAGTGCTTACCGATAGCCTGAACACCATTGGCGGCAATCTGCGCGCTCTAATCGAGGAGAGCCGCCGACTTACGCAAACTGCACGTGAGGGCCAACTGCAGGTCCGCGGTGAGGTCGCCAGATTTGAAGGCGGCTACCGTGATATTATTGAGGGCATCAATGACACCATCGACAATATTCTTGAGCCCGTCACAGAGAGTCGCAACTGCCTGGTAAAAATGGCCGAGGGCGATCTGAGTCAACGGGTGCAGGGAGAGTATCTCGGCGACCACTCTTTGATGAAACAAGCCCTGAATCAAACCATAGATGCGCTGAGCGATGTGATCGAGCAAGCCACCTTCACTGTGCAGGAAGTAGCAAGCGGCGCAAGGCAGTTATTTGACACGAGCACCCACCTTTCTGACGGCGCAACCCGGCAGGCGAGCTCGTTGCAGGAGATCACTGCTTCGGTGGGCGAAATTGGTTCCCAAACCAAACAGAATGCCAATAATGCCAGTCAGGCCAATCAGCTCAGCAATTCTGCCAGTGAGAACGCCGGCAACGGCAACAGGCAGATGAAAAAAATGCTGACAGCCATGGATGAGATCAAACAATCCTCTGATGAAATCCATAAGATCATCCGAACCATCGACGAAATCGCATTTCAGACCAATCTGCTGGCGTTGAATGCGGCTGTGGAAGCTGCCCGCGCTGGCGTTCACGGCAAAGGGTTTGCGGTTGTGGCCGAAGAAGTGCGCAATCTGGCTCAGCGCAGTGCACGGGCCGCCCAGGAAACCACCGAGCTTATCGAGGCTTCCGGGCTTCGGGTTGACCACGGCGCCAAAATCGCCAACAACACAGCGAAAGCGTTGGAAAAAATAGTCGAAGACGTCACCAAAGTCAGCGATTTGCTCGAGGAGATTGCCGGCGCTTCCCAGGAGCAAGCGCTCGGTATCGAGCAGGTCAACTCAGGATTGCTGCAGATCGATTCGGTGACCAATGAGAACACGTCAAGCGCCGAGGAAAGCGCCTCTGCCTCACAACTGCTGGCACAGCGCGCTGAAGGTCTGCGCAATCTGTTGGAACGCTTTCAACTCAGCAGGCGCAGTGGCAGCGCCAATCACAGCGCGCCGGTTGCAGATGAAGTCGTGCAGACTGCTCACATTGTCGAGGAAACAGATGCAACCGGGTCGTGGGGATAGGTTCGCTTCGTAACTAAGCTGCCAGGATGTACTTCGCGAAATTGCGAAACATGGGATGCCCCGGGAAGAAATGAGCCAGCTCGCGCCGATTGACGTCCAGCAGATTATCCTCGGGAATCACCAGGCGCTTCAGATCGCCTGCCAGGACAGCCTTGAAGTCCTCGAATATTTCCTCCAAATCTGCTGAGAGCTCGAAAACAGGTGTGGGGAAATCGCTGCCAAAGAAAATTCTTTCTGCCGGCAGCTCCTTGATATCATCGAAATAGGTGCGCCGAAAAGGTGTGGCACAGGCCGAGACATCGGCAAAACAGCGACCTGCGGGGGCATCAAGGTAGTCTTCCAGATAGCGCCGTACCGTGCTGAAATCCGAGTGCTCCAACACCTTGAGAAACCAATTTGGTGCAAAGTAAGGCAGACCACAGTGGGCGAAGATGATGGTAGCGCCGGCCTCGAGTCCTGCCTGCAGATTGGCATGGAGCTGCTTGAGCTGCGGCCGGCGCCATCTCCGGTTGAAGCGGAAAAAATTCGCCAGCTTGTCCCAGCATGACCACGAGATAAAGTCATAAGATGTGGTTCTGGGATCAGAGGTTGGAATGGCATATTCTGCACCCACATGCAGAAGCAGCGGCAACGGACCGCCGTTGCGGCATGTAGCCAAAAAGGTAAGCGCGTCCCTGACTTTTTCCTCTGCCAGATTGATCTGCTGCGCCGATGGCAGCCACTTCATGAGCACAGCGCCTTCGTCAACATACTTTCGAACCCGTTCCTGGAACCGGTTGTCGTAAGGATGCACGGAGGCGGCCAGCAACACTTTGTCGCCCAAAGTCCGGCGCAAGTCAAGCACGTAGTCATTGTCAACCCAGACGTGCGAACGGTCCTCGTGGCGCCCGCCATCGAGATCATAAACCGGATCCAGTGCCAGGCAGACGACGTGTGCCAGATTGGCTTCGCTGATGACCTGTTCTGTACGCTGACGCAGCGTGCGGTCCGAAACTTCGTCTTCTTTCAGGCCAGCGTAGAGCAGGAATATCTTGTAAACGATTTGCTGCCGGTACCAGTCCGACAATCTGCCCCAGTGCGGGTAATCATCTCCCAACACACCAACGTGGCAATGCGCATCGACAATGGACTGTGAGGTTTCGGTGTTGTTCATATTGGTATAAGAACAAGGAGGATCAGAAAAATATAAAACCTGAATCGAGCGATTCTCTTGTGCGGGGTGGTTCGGTGTTTAAGCTTCAGCTTGCCCGGGCGGCGGGAATTGCACGCTAAGGCGTGAACACCCTTCATACAACCCATTGGTGAAGATTTCCTTGCATGAATCGCTCAATTTGGGTAAAAGTTAAGCGCGTTCAGTCTTTGCGCTTGTGTGGCAGAGTATTCTTGGTCTCTTTCCAAAACCGGCGCAAGTCTTCCAGCAACACGTCCGGGTCCTCTGAGGCGGCGCCGGGACCGCGCTGCTCCAGATAATCAGCGAAGCGGTCTATAGCAACGTTGACGATATTCATGCGCTCGATGAGCTTCTCAACATCGCCGGTTTCCCAATACTCGGAGTCATCGTGCACCTCAAAAACGGAGAAATACTTTCCGCTGAGATATTTCAGCAGCTTGCACAGCATGATGTGGGCATACGGTCCGGCAAATTGCGTCTTGGTGAAATCGCCGTAGAGCATGGTTTCGTAGTCGATCATCTCGGAGAGATTCTTGGCAACCATATTGCCCGAGTCATCTACCATGTAAACCTTGGACTGCTCTATCTTTTCCCGGGCCTCTGGATTGGTGCGGAAGAAATCTTGACTCTCCAGGAACTCATAGTTGATCAGCTCCCCCTTGCTATCAAAGATAAGGCTGAGAGTCTCCATCTCGGGATGGAGCAAGATGTATGCGCCTTCAACATGCAGGGGCCTGGCATTCTGGTCATAGCAGGTTTCTGGTCCGACTGGCGCGATCTCCCAGCCTGCTTCGTCGGCAAGCTCGTGCATTTCCTGCATAAGTAACTGAATCTGATCGGGAGACTTTAATGTGCCGGAATAGTGGATGGTGACGCCCATTGGTCAAATCCGTTTTGTAGTACAACTTATCCCCCTTAATTGTGTTTCACAAACTCAAGTAAAGAAGAAATGGCGTCGTGATCAAGAGGTGGGAACAAAAAAGTTTTAGAAAATGATAGCCGGTCAGAACCGCCAGGTCATCGCTGAAGCGAAAAACCCGTCATCGATATCCATCGTGGACGTCGCCATTCGTGTCTGCAATTGGGCAGAGTAAGGGGAACATTCCGAATATCTGCTCGCTTGCCATCAGCTAAGCCTGGCGCCGTTGACTATGATTCACTCTGCCCCGTAAAAACCGTGCGTTCATCAACCAAACAGATAGGGTTGCCAAAGGGATCGACGGCGTAAAAGCAGCGCTCGCCCCAGGGCATGGTCTGAATCTCCCGGTCCAGCTCCAGACAGCCGGCTGTTTTTGCCCGCGCAAAGGCGGCTTCCAGCTCATCGACAGCAAAGTAAATGTGGTCCGGATTGGGGCGCGTCTGGAAATCATCGCCATCTGCCACGGGATCGAAGCAGGCCAGGATGACGCCGCCGCAGTCGAAGTAGTGCCGGCCCGGCGACACCCGCTCGCCCGAGTGTTCCAGTAATTGTGAATAAAAATGTTGCGCCTGTTCGATATCTGTCACGGGCAGGATTACACGATAGAGTCTGACAGCCATGTTT
>CAZVSL010000359.1:0-6852 GCA_964629935.1 uncultured Calditrichaceae bacterium
CCGGCCAGCGCGTGCTGAAGAACGACCGCTACTACGTGCGCGACAAAGACGGCCGAACCATCGCGGTCTACGATTTGGCTACAGACCAGCTCTTGTACTGGAATATCTGGGGACTGGATCTAATCGGTCAGAAGCTGAAGGAGTAGCGCAGGCATCTTGCCTGCTGGGGGATTCGGGGAGAGGGAAGATAGAGGATGGAAGATGGAGGATGGAAGGGGGTACGCCGAAGGCGTTACACAACACAGCCCAGGGTGTCGTTTTTCAGACACCCTGGGGAACGAAAACCGGAGGAACGACCATGAAAAAACTATTGCACATTTTGCTCATAATCGCTATGGTAGCACCAGCATTTGCCCAGCGCACGGAGCTGAAAGAACGGCGCACACCGAATAGCAGAACCTACTACGACCAACAATACAACCGCTATATCACGCACATGAGCACGCATGACATTCATTACCTGACTGACGACGGTGTTTATGAGCACATCAGCCCGTATCTGCGCACCTACCCGGATAGGCAATGGGGTGTGTATAAGGCGCCTTACCGTACACGTTTGGCCAGCCGGCTTGGTGAAGGTGAGTATGATGTTCGGGTTGAGTTTCCGGAAGGCGGTTTGTTGCACTGGCGCATCGTTAGTTTGGGTTACTACGACCGTGCGACTGGTGAGTTTGCGGCTATCGAATCGGCGCGGCCGATGGAGTTGCAGAATGGCAGCAACGTGGCTATCTATCCGGGAATTTTTGCCGGCATGGACTACCGGGTCGTGCACACGAACACGGGTGTGCGGCAGGAGTTTGTCCGTTCTTCCGGGCGCAAGCGTGAGCTGCCGCAGCCTTTGGCTTACGGTCTGGCGCAGGCGGAGTTGGCAATTCGGGTGCAGGCTAGCGGCGATCGTGAGTGGTCGAGTCTGTTGCCATTTCAGGATGAGCGGAGGTATCTAAGTTCTAATGTACGAGATGGCTTGCTTCTGATTGGGAAACGGTCCGGCACAGCTAGCGCTGCTGAATCTGATAATGTTTTACTTGAAACAACCTTTAGAGTTAAGCTAGATGAGACTTCTGAAAGTGCACTGCGATTTGATCTTGAGACTTCTGGTGTGCCTAAGAACGCCGCCATTCTCTCAGCCAGAGTTCTGAGTGGCGGTATGAATCAGGATGTCAAGGAGCAGGCAGAGCGCTGGCTGGCTGAACCGGAGAGCAACCAGGGCCTTGCGGAGTTGCAGAAGGCGGAGAGTACTGCCCAGCAGGCACAGATGCTCGTCGAATGGGTAGAAAACAGCAGCAAGATTTACTTTCTGAAGGACCATTTAGGCTCGGTGCGCGTGGTTGTAGATGAAACCGGCGCGGTCGTCGGTTACGATGACTACGACCCGTGGGGACTGCAACTTGCCGGGCGCTCGATGACGACACAAGCGAATTTGGTAAACAAGTTTACGGGCAAAGAGCGGGATACGGATTTTGGGTTGGATTGGGATTATTTTGGCAGGAGGTATTATGATGCGGTGGTGGGACGGTTTCTGGGGGTTGACCCTGTGGATCAACACTCTCTATCGGCTTACCATTACGCGGCTAACAATCCACTCATCATCGTCGACCCTGCCGGAGCTGACACAATTATTGTCACCAATATGCAGGGCCAGTCGACGGCCCACTATATACCCGACATTGTGGTGGAGGCGAGCCGCGACGGGCAGAATGGAATCTCGAGACGAGCAGCACGGCATTCTCTTGCAGGTCGAGGGCGCCCTGGTATCTTGCCGGGTGGCTTTGCATCGTTTATGGTTACCAGAGTGTTGGGGGAAACAACTGGTGTCAACGAGGGTGTCATTAGAGATGAGTTTGCATTCGATCCATGGAGAATGCAACCAGTCCAAGATAGTCCTATAAAAATTGCAATGATGCCACTGGGGCCAGGTGGCAATCTGAATATTAGAGCAATGGCCCGGACAGGTGATCTACTAGAGCTCCTGAGAGCAGGTCGCGGTCTAGAGGTTACGAAACAATTGTCAAACCTGTCAAAGACGAAGGATGGCCAAACTCTACTCCTGGCAATGGAAAAAGTCTTAAAAACAACTTTGCCCAAAGCCAGGAGTGCGCAAGCAGCCAGTCTGATGAGAACACTTCAGCGTAATCTAAAAAAGCACATACGACAATCACAGTGAAGGATACATGGAACTATAACATCATAAACTGGGATAAAACAGATGAATAAGTTAAACGCTTCAGGACACTCAAAGGAAAGCAGAATTGCTTTGGGTCGGCTGGCAAACTTCTTAAAAGAAGAGGCCGTTGACGATGCAATTGAAAAGCAGTATGATGTAACGGGTGAGCAGTTTAGCAAAGGCATCATTAATTATATGGTGGTGGAAGTTCGAGAAGAACCATTTTCCCGAATGCAACGACTACATAATGCTGTTGTCACGGAAATTCTGAATAGAAAGGGGTTTGTGTCTGACATAATTTCTTCTATAACTATTGCTACCTTTGGTTTTCCTTTTGAGGATCCAGCCACTGGGTTAGAATCATGTGAAGAAGCAGTCAATTTCCTGCTTAAGCAGTTGGACGATCAAATCAAGATACTGTACGGCAGTGAAGAAGGACAATTCGGTAATCAAGGCGCAGAGTCATGCCATCATTATGGCCCTATTATCTCACAATTCAGTAAGAAACTCTCTTTGTTGGCCGACTTGGAATACGGTGGTAAGATAAAGATCTAAGGTTAGTAACTGAGGTGCTGGTTGCCTGGGACGAGCAGTTTGCCACGACCGAGGAGCGGGCCGGCGACGGCTAATTGGAGCAATTCCGGCTTTGGCGTGTTTGGCACAGATTTCAATGCCACGTCGGAAAGCTCGGTGTTATTTGTGAATGACACGCCGGTACCGAGCTGGCAATTCTGGCCGATTACCGATTTGGTGCAAAAGTGGATAAACAATCCCGCCAGCAACCACGGCCTCGTGCTCTGGGCGGACAATGAAGATGTAAATGGCTACGACCTGCGCTTCCGCTCCTCCGACGACGGCCAGCCCGAGCAGCCTGAACTTGAAGTGGCCTGGCATGAGCCGGTGCGCAGCGTGTATTACCTGAAGGACCATCTCGGTTCTGTACGTGCGACCGTAGATGACATTGGCCAGGTGGTGGGGTATGATGATTACGGGCCGTGGGGGATGCAGCTTGCCGGCCGCTCGATGACAGCGCAGGGGAATTTGCCGAACAAGTTCACCGGCAAAGAGCGGGACACGGATTTTGGGTTTGATTGGGATTATTTCGGGGCTAGGTATTATGATGCGGAGGTGGGGCGATACCCGAGTTTGGATCCGTTAGCGGGTGAAAGGCCTTGGGAATCGCCTTATTCATATACCGGCAATAATCCATTAAATAGATATGATCCTGACGGTAGATATTGGATTGTTAATCACAATGGCCAATATACAGCATACGGTTATCCACTCGGCGGTGCGATTACTATGAATGCTGTGGGATTTGTTCCCCTGGCTGGCCTTGTTAATAATTCCATAAGGAGATTTGGCTTTTCTGATTACACAGTTTCTGGAGCAAGTTGGGCTCTATCGGTCCTTCCTGCCGACAAATACTGGAACGGCTTGAAGTACGTTTTTGGCGGAGCTTCAACATTTGATGATATCCGTCAATCAAAGTGGGATGCTCAGACTTTTAGTCTTGCAACAAACTTGGGATTAGCTAGTGATAATTCAGGAGCGCTTTTATCGATAAATCTGGACAACTTAGTAAATAAACTAAGAGCACGTTTTCCCAAGTTATCTGAGAAAGAGCAAAAAGAATTAATTGATAGAGTCTTGAAAAGCATGGAGAATTTCTTCAAATGGGATGGACAAACATTCATAAGAGAATATGGAGAAGAAACATATAACAAGTACAAGGCTGCTCAGAACGGAGATGATGATTCTGATAGTAATAGCGGTAGCAACAGCGATAACAATGATTGGTGGGACGAATATGATCCCAGCAAGCGATAAAGATTGGGAGGATTGACTGTCAAGGGGGCAGGCTAATCGTCCCAGTGGAGGGGAATACATTTGATTCTGAGTGGGGATAAACTTGACGCTTTCAATTCTGGTGGGAATCAGGTTTATCCCGACAAATTGACTAAACTAATTCTCACGAAAAATGAAGAGACATATGAAAATATCACTATTGCTGGCATTTGTATTCATAATGATTTTCTTCTTTCAATCAGAAGAATTTGGTGATGGGGAATTTGACACATCAATTAAGAGTGTTGAGAATTCCATAGCCTACACCCAAATTCCCTTCGAGGCTAAAACTGCTGATCCGCAAAATGCGGATATATTTTTGGCAAATACGAGATCAGAGAAGACGCTACGTCTAAATGATGATTCCTACGAGGATCATGATTTGGCATGGAATAAAGAAGGTACTAAACTACTCTTTACATCAAGAAGAAGAGCAACAAAGCATCTTTCATTAAATCCCACTATTCTATGTATTTATGATTTTTCTTCAGGAACTGAAAGAATCTTGGAAAACGCTATATCCAATGAAGTTGACAAATTAGGACAGGAGCTTATTAAACAAGGAGTCGAGATATTAAAGACTGATGATGAGCATTATAATACTAGTGATCCCTATTGGATAAGAGCTAACCGAATAGGTTTCTTGCGTAGGTTGCCATTCGGGAAGGGAGCTTCTATATCAGCGCTTTGTACAAGCGATACTCTTGGAAAAAGGCTAAAGGCATATCGAGACTGGGATGTTTTTCCAAAGTGGGAAATGAGCCATCCACAATGGATAAATGAGGATTCTGTTTTAGTGCTTTTGCAAACACCGCTTTTGACATCACTCTTTAAATCACCGGATAGCGTGAAATCCTACGTTGCAATTTATCTAACAAGGAGCAATGAGTTTAATCTTCTAACTAATGATTCGGAAAGAGCATTTTCGCCGTATTTGTCATATGATAAGAAGAAGTTCTTATATACAAGAATCATAAAGGATACAACCGAATTGGTGTTAGTGAACCTAAGGACAAAAGAAGAAAAGGTAGTGCCGACCCAGATGCCGATGTTTAATGCAATTCTTTCACCCCATTGTGAGAAAATAGCCTTTTTAAGGGAAAATGGGAATGATGATGATATCTACATTATGAATGTAGATGGAACGAAAATGAGACAAATAACTTTTGATGGCGGTATTAAAGGTTCCCTGGCATGGTGCCCCAATTCCGTAGATTAGTAATCAAAACCCCCTTTGAGCTTGGCCTCGGTTCATACTGGGCCCGCCAGGTAATTCTGCAAGGGTATGCAGACGTTTCAGGAGGGTCATCAGGCTAGCACCTGGAAAAGCTGGAATCTGACGGCTTTGACGCAGAAGATGCTGGATGGCACGGCAGCCACCCCCCCGGGGTCCTGCACTGGGCTACAAACGAGAATACGGACGGCTATGATTTGCGCTTCCGGCTTCCGAGTACAGCAAAGTGAATGAGCGGCACTATTTGGAGGTGACCTACTCTACCAGCGCGAAGAGGTTTTTTGGCTTGAACCGGAAAAGAAAGAATCAATAGTAGGTTTGCACAACATAAAAAACGCCTACTGGTTGGGCGTTTCCATTTTCGTATTAAGTTGAACTCAAGCCACCTGCAACTTCTTTACCGACTACTTCAGCAGCGCAAATCAATAATCCGCTCAATACCGCCACAGAAGGTGAAATCGCCGATGCTGCCAGCCACAGCGCGGACTTTCAGCCGCAGTACAACGGCAACATCGCCTGGACCACCACCGGTACGGCCGGCCTCGACAAAGCCGGCTGGGTGTTCAACTACGACAAAGCCAACCGGCTGACCAAAGCCAACTTCGGTCTCCACACCGGCAGTTGGAGCGACAACGCTGGCCAGTACGACCTGCCGGGCATCACCTACGATCCCAACGGCAACATCGCCGCCATGACCCGCCACGACCAGAACGGCACACCGACGGCGATGTCCTACTTCTACCTGACGGGAACCAACAAACTCGACCATGTCGGCAACCTCAACGGCCAGTCCGCCGGCAACTACACCTACGACGCCAACGGCAACCTGACCAGCGACCTGGCCAAAATCGGAAGCGGCCTCATGAGCTACAACACCCGCAACCTGCCGGTCGCCATTCCGGTCAACAATCAGTACGGCGCCGCCACCATTCAAATGGACTACGACCCCACCGGCCAGCGCATGCTCAAAAACGACCGCTACTACGTGCGCGACAAAGACGGCCGAACCATCGCGGTCTACGATCTGGCGACGGACCAGCTCTTGTACTGGAATATCTGGGGACTTGATCTCATCGGCCAGAAGGTGAAGCAGTAGCGCAGTTGGCAGTGGCAGTTGGCAGTGGCAGCAGTTGGAAGATGGAAGATAGAAGATGGAGGATGGAAGGGGTTACGCCGAAGGCGTTACACAACACAGCCCAGGGTGTCGCTTTCCAACAACACCCTGGGATCCTAGAAGCAGTGCCACACGAACCCTGTAAGGGTTCCACAAAAGAAGATGGAAGGGAGATACATACCAAACCCGAGGAAACCATGAAAAAACTATTGCACATTTTGATCATATTCGCTATGGTAGCACCAGCATTTGCCCAGCGCACCGAGCTAAAAGCACGCCGCACACCGAACAGCAAAACCTACTACGACCAGAAATACAATCGCTACATCACGCACGTGAGTACGCATGACATTCATTACCTGACTGACGACGGCGTCTACGAACCCATCAGCCCCTACCTGCGCACCTACCCGGATGGGCAGTGGGGTGTGTACAAAGCGCCTTACCGCACGCGGTTGGCTGACCGGCTTGGTGAAGGTGAGTATGATGTTC
>CAZVSL010000360.1:0-4434 GCA_964629935.1 uncultured Calditrichaceae bacterium
AATCCAGTCGTGAGCGATACTCGCACTCGCTATGATGGCTGGGGATTTCGTTTGTCTGGTTGGGTGCCGCCCCGGACCGGAACCTACTTTGCGAAGGTCGTGACCAAGGAAGTACCGACAGCAGATGCTGGCTATCAGGTTCGTTTGGGATATGGTACAGATGTCTCTGTTGCAGCCAGCACCCATGAGCCCGACAACTCCGTGGCTGAAGCTGAGTTGCTAGCACCGACACCGACGGACGGCAGCAGAAACAACAACTATCTGTACAACAATTTTAGTGATACGTCAGTTACCGACATTAACTGGAATGACATTGACTACCATAAGTTCTGGGGTGAGGCCGGTACGCAGTTGATCGCAGAGACATTCACAGCAGGACCAGACAGTCTGATTCGGGATCTGGATACGGAGATTTTCTTGCATGATTCGGCTGGCGTTGAACTGGTAGGCAATGATGATAAGCCAGACACGCCAGATGATCCCTGGGAATTGATCCTGGGGCGTGGCATCGGTAATACTTTCTCCCGTCTGGACGTTGGGCCGTTGCCGTATACCGGTTGGTATTATGTGAGAGTGAATGCCTATTACAACTCCATCACGCGCAGCCAATCACCAACAATCCATCCGTACAATCCTGGCGGTGGTGAGTACGAACTGCAAATACGCCTGCAAGCAGCGACTGAGGAAATTGAGCCTAATAACACCTTTGCAAATGCCAGCCGCGTTGACTTGGATAAACTCCTGGATGCTACCTTGTCAGCTACAGACACAGTGGACATTTTTAAGTTCGAGGCGGACTCAACAAAGATGTATACGCTCAACAGTATCGCGCCCGACCGGAATTTGAGCCTCAAAGGTTTCTTTGATGTGCATGTCTTTCATGAGGATGATCTTGAAAATCCGATATTTAGTGATACTCGCACACGCTATGATGGCTGGGGATTTCGATTGTCTGGCTGGGTACCACCCCGTACCGGAACGTACTTTGCGAAAGTTGTGACAAAAGAAGTACCAACTGCTGACACTGGTTACCAGGTTCGGTTAGGTTATGGGACAGATGTCTCGCTTGCAGCCAGCACGCATGAGCCTGATAATACCGTTGCTGAAGCTGAGTTGCTGGCGCCGCTGGTTACGGATGGCACAAAAGTCAACGGCTATCTGTACAACAATTTTAGCGACACCTCGGTTACGGACATCAATTGGAACGACATCGATTACCACAAATTCTGGGGTGAAGCGGGTCAACAAGTGATTGCCGAGACCTTCACAGCAGGTCCTGATAGTCTGATTCGGGATCTGGACACCGAAATTTTCTTGCATGATTCGGCCGGGGTTGAACTGGTGGGCAACGATGACAAAGACGATACGCCAGACGATCCATGGGAATTGATACTGGGCCGCGGCATCGGTAACACTTTTTCACGTCTGGACGTAGGGCCGTTGCCGTATACCGGATGGTATTATGTGAGAGTTAATGCTTTCTACAACTCCATCACGCGCAGCCAGTCGCCGACCATACACCCGTACAATCCTGGGGGCGGTGAGTATAGAATTTCGGTTCAACTCACGTCTGGTCAGGAAAGCGAACCTAACGACACCTTCGAAAATGCCAGCATGATTGTTCGCGATGCCCTGATAGACGCCACCTTGTCACCTACGGATACGGTTGATGTCTTTCGCTTTTATGCAGATTCAACCAGAATGTACACCCTCAATAGTATTGCACCGGACAGAGACCTTAACCTGAAAGGCTTTTTTGATGTGCACGTCTTTTTTGAGGATGATCTCGAGAATCCGGTGGTGAGTGATACCCGTACTCGCTATGATGGCTGGGGATTTCGCCTGTCTGGTTGGGTGCCGCCTCGCACAGGTAACTACTTTGCAAAAGTAGTTACCAAGGAAGTACCTACCGCAGATGCTGGATATCAGGTTCGACTCGGGTATGGGACGCTCGTATCCATAGCGGCCAGTACACATGAACCGGATAACACCATAGCAGAAGCAGCTTCACTTGGTGATACACCCACCACCGGCACGAGGATCAATGGGTATCTCTATAACAACTACAGCGACACATTGGTCACAGACATTAACTGGAATGATTTCGACTACTATAAATTCCAGGGTGAGGCCGGCACGCAGTTGATTGCTGAGACATTCACGGCTGGTCCTGACAGTCTAATCCGGGATCTCGACACCGAAATTTTCTTATTCGATTCTACTGGTGTTGAGCTGGTTGGAAATGACGACAAGCCAGATACCCCTGACGACCCGTGGGAATTGATTTTGGGACGTGGCATTGGCAACACCTTTTCGCGACTGGATGTTGGACCTCTGCCATATACGGGTACATATTATTTGCGTGTAAACGCATTCTACAACTCCATATCGCGAAACCAGTCACCAACCGTACATCCGTACAATCCGGGTGGTGGTGAGTATGAGTTGCAGATTAGACTGAGCGGAGCCACCTCTGTTGCAGACGATGGTGAATCTGGATTGCCGGAAACATTTGATCTGCTACAGAATTATCCGAATCCTTTTAATCCGGAAACAACGATCCGGTACCAGGTGCCTCATGATAGTGAGGTTAAGATCACTGTCTTTAACATGTTGGGACAGAAGATAGCAACGCTGGTAGACAAACAGCAGGCTGCAGGCCGTTATACCGTTGTATGGGACGGCAACAGTGCGCGTGGTCTGCCGGTATCCAGCGGTGTCTACTTCTATCGGATGCGGACGAAGGATTTCGTCAAAACCGTTAAGATGTTGCTGCTCAAGTAGAGTTGAACGGTTAACTTCTCCATGCCTGCCCTTCGGTTTTGGCCGGGGGCAGGCAGTTTAAATTAACATTAGGTTGAATCATTCAATGAACCGCTGCAACTTTGCTGTATTCAGTCATCGGATACTCATTTCGGTAATCCTACTTGATATCGACATAGGTTGGATGTCAAATGTCACAGCTTGATCGAGTTTGGACAAGAAGCAGAGCCTTGAACGTTTCAATCTAGTCTAGGTGAAAAAATAATCAATTTTCATGGAGCCTATTTTGAGTTTGCGTGACAACATCGCCATCGTAACAGGGAGCACTCAAGGTCTGGGCGAAAGTATCGCGCGCAGACTCATACGTGACAGTTTAAGGGGATTAGTTATTTGCGGCAGAAACAAGGATAATGGGGCGAGACTTTCCAAAGAGTTCAGCGACCTGGGCTGTGAAACTAATTTTGTGCCAGCCGATCTGGCGGAAGTTGAAGATTGTCGCAGGATCGCTGCCGTTGCCGAAGATAGGTTCACGAAAGTGGATATCCTCGTCAATTGTGCCGGTGTAACCGACCGAGGCAGTATACTCGATACGACTCAGGATGTGTTTGATCGCATATTTGCAATCAACACCCGCGCACCCTTTTTTCTCATGCAGTATGTAGCGAAGAACATGATCGCCAATAAGATATCCGGCAGAATGTTGAACATAATCAGCATGTCAAGCCATGGCGGACAGCCTTTTCTTGCCGCGTACAGCGCGTCAAAGGGCGCACTCGTGACTTTGACAAAGAATGCTGCGTTCTCGCTCATGAGATACCACATCCGAGTCAATGGCCTGAACATGGGGTGGGCAGATACGCCAGCCGAACACAAAATTCAAAAGGAATATCATAACGCTGGTGATAGCTGGTTAGAAGACGCAGAAAAAGAACAACCGTTCGGAAGGCTGATAAAGCCGGATGAAGTCGCGGAAGTTGTAGCATTTCTGGTTTCCGCCAAATCAGGAATGATGACGGGGACGATTATCGATTACGACCAGAGTGTTCACGGCGCGAATTATGCTCCACCTCGGCCATAAGGAATTGGGAACAATCTGGATACTCTAACCTAATGAAGGGCAAAAAGATGTCCATGAAATCGATTCTCTTACTTGGAGTGGGAATGCAGGGCAGAGCGGCCCTGCATGATCTCGTAAACAATCTCCCCTCCGTACATATTACGGTTGCTGATAGCAACCCGAACCTAGCAAGACAACTTGAACACTATCCAGCGGACCGCGTTTTGAGTCGTATCGTCGATGCCGACGATGAAAGTGAGTTGGCTTCTCTGATGTGTGGCGTCGATTTGGTCGTGGACGGATTGCCTGGAAAAATGGCTTTACAAGTAGCGAAGCTGGCGGCAAAGTGCGGGGTCAATGTTGTCAGTAGCATGTATTATGTTGATCCAGGAGAGCAGGATAGTAAAAAAGTGAAAATCAGTCGGCAGCACATTGCTGAGATCGATCGAGAAGCGAGGGATAAGGGAATTGTCATTTTGTCTGAATTTGGACTCGATCCGGGGCTTGACCTTATTATGGCAGCAGAAGCCTTGAGAGAAATGGATGAGGTTGAGGAGCTTTATTCTTACGGGGCTGGGTTCCCGGCTCCCAATGCGTCAAGCAACCCCCTTGGG
>CAZVSL010000360.1:4444-6816 GCA_964629935.1 uncultured Calditrichaceae bacterium
AAGTTCACCTGGTCGGTAATTGGGGTGCTGCGTGCTTATCTTCGGCCGGCTCGTCTCATCTCCGGGGGACAGGTCTTGAAGATCGATGCAACAAGAATATTCGAGGCCGAAAACCGCCATCGTCTCGATTTAGAAGAAATGGGCATGTCTCTCGAATGTTATCCAAATGGTGACGCAGTGCATTACGCGAGTCTTCTTGGGATTCGAAATTCTGTCAAAGAGACCGGTCGTTATGCCTGCCGTTTGCCGGGGCATTGCTCTTTTTGGGAGATCATGGCCAAGTGTGGCTTTCTCAACGAAGACTCGATCATTGTTGAAAATATCGAGGTCTCGCCCATTCAGTTCACAGCCTCTTTGCTAGGGGGCCAGAGACAATTCCAATATGCCGACAATGAACGGGACGTTACTCTGGTCCGGATCGATGTACGCGGCAAAAAACATGGTCAAAAACGGCGCCTCGTTTATCAACTTATCGATCGGGGTGATCCGGAAACAGGTTTTACTGCCATGCAAAGAACAGTGGGGTTTACCATGAGCCTTGGAGCGCGTTTGATTATTGAAGAACGACTGCAGAAAGAAGGGGTGCTAACACCTATCGATATTCCATATCACCTGGTTGCGGAGGGATTACAAAGACATGGAATTCAAATCACCCGCTGTGAAGACGGTGCGTGAGAAACGCATAGGTTCATTGATGATAACTTATAGGAGGGAGCGAGATGACGAGCTTTAGCTTTACATCGTTTTTTTGGGGATTTATATTTGCAGGCCAGATTCTCTTCGCCCAACAGGACAATGGCAATCTTTTTGAAATGACCTGGTCAATGGGGCCTCCCGTTCATAACGGCGGTACGACAGAAATGGGTGCCTTTGCACCGGAGGGACTTGACATCGACCAGGATGGGCGTCGGGAATTCTTGGTTTATGATCATGTAAAATTTGAGTTCCCGCGACGACAGAGAGTTCAACTTTGGGAAAACCAAGGACATAATGATTTTCGGCTAGCTTGGGAAGTTATCTACACTGACTGGGCGGCTCAATTTGAAGCGGGAGCCGGCTTAACTGTAGCTGATTTAGATAGGGACAATCGGCAGGAGGTGATCATTGCTGCTGAGAATCACATTTACATTTATGAATGGGACGGTACGACCTTTGAGTCAGGACAAGGCCTTCCTCAGGAGCCTACTTTGACTCTGGATGCACTTCAAGACGCCGCAGGACAAAGCAATGTACGGACACTTAGAGTCCAGAATTTAGATTCCGACCCAGATCTTGAAATTTTCATGGGTTATAGTCTAAATACCAGTTTATACTGCGTAATTGCCTCCCTGCCTGGTGGAGATTTGTCGAATCCGGACTGGAAGATAGAATTTGCAGATGATTTCTTAAGCCGAGAGGCCCCCCCCGGCGGTCACTTTCGAGTCGGTGGAATTTCCATTGGTGATTTTGATGAAGATGGTAAAATTGAAATTTTCACGAGCCACTGGCAGGATGTGGCAGCGACCCGTCTTTATGAAAATGACGGTGCAGATAACTATGTCGTCAAACACACTAACTTGCCGGAAACGTTGATAATGAATCCTTCGTTTGATGGCGCATTCGCAAGTCCCATATTCCATGACTTCAACGGTGATGGCGACTCCGAATTTCTGATCAGTGACATTCATGGGCATATCTTTGTTATTACTAAGCAAGCCTCGAATAACTTCGAGGATTTCGGTCCGTCCGCCTGGACTTATATCATGAACTGGCCACAAGTTCCAGGTGGTGCTTTTGTGCGAAGCGGTTATATGGGTGATCTCGATCAGGATGGGAAACCTGACATATATTATAATGATTTTAGAGCAATGTCTATCTTGGACTTGGAGTTTCAGGGGGGCTCTGTGACAGATCCCAGTAATTGGATACCTTATGAGATCTATGAAATGCCTGGAGTGCGCTTTGGAAATGTACGTCCGGCTGGTGACTTGGATGGAGATGGTCGGGGCGAGCTAGTCCTCAATATGGGTGGCCTGATAGAGGGGACAAATCTCCAAATCATTGAGAGTCTTGATGTTGCTACTTCAGTGGGAGAAACAGCTCCTGAGCTCCCAGAGAGCTACGTGCTTCACCAGAACTATCCTAACCCGTTCAATCCAGAAACGAGAATTCGGTTTGAATTGCCGCAGGCCACGTTTGTCGTTTTGAAGATTTTTGACATTCTCGGCGCGCAAATTCGTATTCTCTTAGAAAGAGAATGTTCTCCAGGTTCTCACCTCGTTCGCTGGGACACTAAAGACCAGCGGGGAAACCTTGTTCCAAGTGGAGTATATTTTTATGGTTCTTCTCCCAACTCTGGGTTGAACCACAATATGTAGTGGTTAGAATGTTGG
>CAZVSL010000361.1:0-6815 GCA_964629935.1 uncultured Calditrichaceae bacterium
TGAAGGTGTCCACTCCGAAATAGTGCGCGGCGCCGTAGTCGTTGAGCGCCTCCATGACCACCAGAAACACTCCGCCTACGATGGCCGGGCGCGCCAACGGCAGCCCAACCTGCAAACACGTCTGCAGCCGACTCTTACCCAGAATTTGCGCTGCCTCAAACAGCGCGCTGGATTGCTGCATAAACGCAGCGAGCGTTAAAATGTAAACGTAGGGGTAGAGCACGAATGCCATGACGAAGATCACCCCGGGCAGGGTCATAATGTCGAAGAAAAACGGTTGTGTCACGCCGAACACGTTGCGCAGCACGGTCTGCAGCGGCCCGACGTAGTCCAGCATGCCGGCGTAGGTGAACGCGGCGATGTAGGTCGGGATGGCCAGGGGCAGCACCAGCGCCCATTGGAACGAGCGTTGACCCGGGAACCGGTGATTGGTCACCAGCCAAGCAGTGGCAACCCCGAGCAGCAGCGACAGGCCGCCGGTACCGAGGACGAGAAGCAGGGTGTTCCGCAGGTAGCGCGGCAACAGGGTGGAGGCCACGTGATGCCAGGCGACGCTGGCTTCGCCGAATACGTTCACCAGAATCACCAGCAACGGCACGGCGATGGCCGACGCCACCGCCCCTGTGGCCAGGGTCCAGCAGTTGCTGCCGACTTTCAGGTCCCGCAGCCAGCGTTGGGGGAGCGGATAGGCTTTTGCCTTGAGAGTTAGCGCCATCCTACCTCATCAAAAAACTTGACGGCTTCACTGTTATACTTTCCGAGCAAATATAGATTTAGAGTGTCGGCCTTGAACGTCCCCCAAGAGTTCAGCAGCGGCGACCATTCGACTTGCGGATTCACCGGGTATTCATAATTGGCTGCGGCAAATTTGCCCTGGGCTTCTTCGCCGGTAAGGAATTCGAGAAATTTGATGGCATTGGCCTTGTTTTTTGAACTGGCGGTGACGCCGGCGCCGCTGACGTTGACGTGCGTGCCGCGGCCGTCTTGATCAGGAAAGAAAATCGCCACCTGCTTGGCCACTTTGCGTTCCTCCGCATTGCTGGAGTTCAGCATGAGCCCAATATAGTAGGTGTTCATCAGCGCAAGGTCTCCGATGCCTGCGGCGATGGCTTTAACCTGATCGCGATCGTTGCCCTTGGGTTTGCGCGCCATGTTTTCGACGATGCCCGCCGCCCAAGCCCGGGCGGCGTCCCGTCCCTCGTGGGCAATAAGAGAGGCCAGCAGCGACTGGTTGTAGATGTTTTGCGACGAGCGCACCAGAACCTTGCCCCGCCATGTTTCGTCGGTCAGCGCTTCATACGTGGAGAGCTCGTCGGGACGGACCCGCTCTTTCGAGTAGACGATGACGCGCGCCCGCCGGGTGAGCCCGAACCAGTGGCCCTCGGGATCACGCAGATGCGCCGGGACATTCTCGCTGAGCATCTCCGACTGCACCGGCTGCAGCAGGCCCTTGGATTTGGCCCGGTGCAGGCGTCCGGCGTCCACCGTGATAAGCACATCGGCCGGCGAATTTTCTCCTTCGATTTCCAGCCGTTTGATGAGTTCGTCAGCGCTGGCCTTAACCACATTCACTTCGATGCCGGTACGCTCGGTGAATTTCTCGAAGAGCTTCTGGTCGGTCTCGTAGTGGCGGTGGCTGTAGACGTTGACGTCTTGATTGTTGGCAGGCTTTGAAAATGCAAACCCGCTCAGAGTTAAAATCAAAACATGGATGAAGAATCTGGTCATCAACATAGCATTCTCCTCTCTCCTTATTGCCAGACTGAGCACGCAAAAGTTGCACACACGGAAAAAGGCGCACTTCGTGGGCGTATGTCGCCGAACAAGTCTACTCCCGGTCCCGGAGTGAGTCAAGGCCATCCCTGGCCGGTGAGCTTAGCTCACTCCTTCTTTATTTAGTCGCGGCTCATAGAGATTTAGCCACGGATTTGCACGGATAAACGCGGATTACTTCAAAACAAAACACTCTCGGCGAAGCCCGACTCACTTACTTTGTGAATTCGGTTGCAACGCTGTCCTGTTGAGTGTTATCCTGGCCACGAGTTTTACCGCACAACATGAATCTTCCCCGCCATTGCGCTATTTCTAAAAATGGCTCTTGATGCCTGCAACAAATGTACGGGGTAACCCTGGCCGCACACCCGCCGGGCGACGGGCGACAATGTACACGTCGTCCGTTAAATTACGCACACTGACAAACAGTCTGTTCGCGCCGGCGATGGCATATTCTGCCGAAGCATCGATCACAAAGCGCGCGTCGGTGCTCAGGCGGTCTATGATGTCACCCTGGCCGGCGACCGTGCGCATTTTACTGACGTACCTTGCGCCGGTGTGAAGTCCAAATTTGCCAGTTTCGAAACCCAGGCTTGCGAACAGTTGGTGTTTTGGCAGATAGGGAAGCTCATCTCCTGTTTCTACCGTACCCCAGGGACCGAATTCACTGTCAAAGCTGTTTTGGAAGGTGCCGTCTGTAAAGGTGTAAGCCAGCCGCAAAGGCAGAGCGTACCGTTCAGAGACCAGTTGCCGGCCGAGGTCGTATGACAGACTCAACTCGAGACCTTTGACTTCTGCTTTGCCGCCATTGAACAGGTCGCCTGTTCCCTCACCGCCGCCGGCAAGCAGGTCAGAGCCCAGCAGATTGCTGTAGTCATTGAAAAAGAAAACCGTTTGCGTACCCAGGCCTTCATTACGATAGCGAAAACCCAGTTCGTAGTTGATGCTTTCCTCCGGTCGCGTGCCCTCCCGTGAACCCGGAGGCGCGAAGCCTTTGTGGACGCCAAAGAAAGAACTGAAGAAATTCGAAAACTTGTAGTCCAGACCAACACCCGGAATCACGACATCCACCTTATTCTCCCGGCTGCTGAGATTGGCTCCCGTGCGTTGCGGATCCGTTTTACCGAAGTCATCCCGGCTTAATTCGATGTTCTCATAACGCAGTCCTGGCACCAGGTTGAGCGCGCCAAATTTCAGACTGAATTGGGCAAAACCGGCCCAAACTTTTGCCTGCGAGATACGGTTGCTTTCGGTGCCGGGTGTACCCGCATTCGTGAGTTTCATGACGCCGCCGTCCATACGGTAGGTATCATCCCACTGAAAACGATCTAATTCATCTTCGTGATAGCGGATGCCAAATTCTGCTTCATGAGAATTGCCGAAGGCCGTAAACTGTAAACCAAGCATCGACTGCACGCCGGCCGCATAATAGTTGCGGTTATTGGCGCGTACAAATAACGCATCTTCATTGGGACTGCTTTGTCCGGTCAGGATATTGTATTCAGCCGCAAAGGTGTCTGGGTCTTCCAGGATGCCGCCGATCCGTTGTTTGCTGCCTTCCACACTTGCCTTAACCCCATCCAGTTTATACCAGTTGCGATGAAATTCCGTGCGGTAGACAGTGGTAGTAAGATCGAGTGTACTTGACGGTCGGATGAAATGACGCACCTGCCATTGGTCGTGCTCGGTATTCATGACGTCGCGCTGTGAAGCGGCATAGCGTCTGAATGGATTGAGATCAAAATCTGCATCGGTTAAACCAAGGTAGGTTTCGTCTGATGTATGGTCGGTTTGGCCAAGTTTGAATTCAAGCTGTTGATAAACACTGGCGTCGACGTTGGTATTGAGGCGGAATTTCACCAGATAATCTTTGACATCGTAGCCGGTGTCGCCGCCGCCATCCAGCTCCTTAAAGCCATCCACTTTATCTTGAAATGTCTCGGCGACGAATCCGAAATTTTTGAAACTGTTGCCGGCGGTGGCGTGAATTCGACGGGCATTATCCTGGCCACCCAGGAGCTCGATGTTCCCCCGGAAGTCCCCGGGAATCGGCGTCGAAATCAAATTAAGCGCGCCACCCGTGGTATAAGGCCCATATTTGATCTGACTGCTACCTTTGCGAATTTCTATGCTGTGCATGCGCCCCACGGTGGGGAAGTAATATGCCGCCGGCGCTGCATACGGCGCTGGTGCAATGAGTACGCCGTCTTCCATCACCGTGATCTTCTGACTTCTTTCAACTCCGGTGCCGCGAAAGCCGATATTCGGCCGCAAGCCGTATCCCTCTTCGTCCTGAATATTGACCCCGGGGATTTCCCGCAATGCCCGGTGAATGTCATTATACTCATGCTTTGCCAATTCTTTCGGACTGATGTAGTGTGCCGAGCCGGGAATGCTAAAAATACGGTCGGGATCGCCGATCAACATCTCCCGTTCAACCACGACTGCCCCAACTTCTACGGGCTTCACTGTCAATTCGAAAGACAGCGTGACCGAAGCATTCCTTTCAACCGTGATATCTCGGGTGACCTGCTGATAACCGATTCTTGCTACCACGACAGTATACTTGCCTACGGGGACGCCTTCTATAACAAATCGACCATCCTGTGACGTTGCTGCCCCAATCTCTGTGTCTCTAAGCGTTACATTTACATCGGCAAGGGGCTTGCCGGTTTGCATGTCCTGCACTGTGCCTGATATCGTGCCGGTATCTGCAAAGACACCCGCCGGGATGGCGCAAAGCAACAAGACCAGGAAAATGCAGAAATAACCATATTTCAGAAACATAAGACCTCCTTTTACATTTGATATTATTCGATGATACTGACGATCTTTTGGCATTTTGAATTCATTTCATAATTGTTGTCCAGGAGCATGAAAAACTTATGCGTTTCAGGCTGCATGCTCCGCGCTTTTGTATTGACAATCATATTCCCGTTTTATATTTTGCCTAAACGGAAAAAGGCGCACTTCGGGGACGCATGTCGCCGAACAAGTTTTTTTCCGGTTCTGGAGTGAGTCAACCGCTACCTTGGCCGGGGCGTTGATTCACTCCTTTTTTTATTTGCGCAGGTTAAAGGACCTGTTGTAATTAATAATCGTTCTGATTATTATTAATTGATATTGAGTCGCAATTAGATTGGGGCTATAATAACCCTTTCCGTGTTAAATGTCAAGAGAAAAATGTTTTTTTCTCACTACCGCCGCTTTTGCGGGATCACTTATTAGAGGGAGTTGGCTCGGTTGTCGCCGAAACTGTGAAGCGAAATGGCCGCCAAATTAAGGCACTTACTTGAAATATGACAGCCCCTAAATCCACTCAATAATCTGCCCACCTTTATTGCTCCGCACAGATTCAGGCAGATTTTGCAACAATTCCTCCTGGAACAACGCGATGAGCTGCTCCTTGATGCAACTGCGATGCATGACCAGACTCACTTCACGGATGGGTTTGGGATCGTGAAAGACGCGCACGAAGCGTTGTTCAGCTTCGCTCAGCTTGTGTGTTGCCAGCTCCGGTAGCAATGTGTAACCGTAGCGGTTCTCAACGATGCGCTTGAGGGTCTCCAGGCTGCCGCTTTCGAATTCGAGGCGATTCTGGTTGTAGGCAGCATCTGATTTGGGGCAGATGTTGACCACCTGGTCGCGAAAACAATGGCCTTCGCTCAGCAGCAACATGTCGGAGAGATTCAGGTCGTAGGTATCGAGCTTTGAGTGCCTGGCGAGCGGGTGATTGGAGGATATGTAGGCAACAAAGGACTCGTAGAACAGCGGCGTTTCGATGACGCGCTTGTCCCTGGTCGGCGTGACCAAAATGCCGAAGTCGAGGCGATCTTGCGTTATCATTTCCAGAATTTGCGCCGACAGCATTTCTTCGAACAGGAGGCTCACGCCCGGGTATTTATCGAGAAATTTGTTTACGAACAGCGGCAAGAGGTATGGCGCCAGCGTCGGGATGATGCCAACTTTGAGCTGGCCTTTGATTTCAGACTTCTCCTGTTGAATCAGGTCGCTGATGCGTTCGAGCTCTTTCAGACTCACCCGCGCCTGGCGAATGATCTTTTCTCCGATCGGGGTTGGCAGCACCGGTTTCTTGCTCCGGTCAAAGATCATCACGCCGAGCTGCTCTTCAAGCTTCTGGATCTGCATGCTGAGCGTCGGCTGCGTGATGTAGCATTTCTGCGCCGCTTTGGCGAAATTGCGGTAGGTGTCGACTGCGACAATGTATTTCAGTTGCACGATGGTCATGTTAATTACGTCTCGTGCTTTGGACGAGGCCAACTTCGACACTTAGATTTGTAAGTTCCATATTTACAACGAGAAGTATCTCTCGTTTTCACTACATTTTTAGCCCGACTTATTCACAAGAATGCGCTGCGCTGTAATCCGCGTTCTTGCGGGGTGCGCCTGCTGTGTGCCATAGCCGGGGCCCGGGACTAAGGCTAACATGTTGTGGTCACCGCGGTCGTCGAATACCCAGCGCTTTCATGCGAGAGCTTAGCGTCGACGGCGGGATGCCGAGCAAACTGGCGGCGCCACGGGAACCTGCGACCTTCCAATTGCACGCCTCCAGAGCTTTGAGCAGATTTTGGCGTTCGAAATCGAGCAGCTCCTGGGCTGTACGTATCTGTGTTTCGCTCAGTTCCGCAGACGTCCCCGATGGGCTTAGCGGTATTGCGCGTTTGGCTGTTTCCGGCAGGGCGCGGTCCAGGTTGAGGCGGCCGTCACGCGCGGTAATGACGGCGCGCTCGATCACATTTTGCAATTCGCGCACATTGCCCGGCCAGTCATACGCCTTCAGCCGTGCTTGATCGCCAGCCGTGAGTGGCTGCAAACTCCGGCCTATCTTCTGTGCCGACTTCCGGGCAAACGCTGTGGCCAGCAAGATAATATCGTCGCCGCGTTCGCGCAAGGGCGGCGCCTGCAGTGGAAATACATTCAGGCGATAAAAGAGGTCCTCGCGGAAGCGGCCTTCCTTGACCTCCTGTTGCAGATCGCGGTTGGTGGCGGCAATCACGCGCACATCCACCTTTTGTGTTTTT
>CAZVSL010000362.1:0-6789 GCA_964629935.1 uncultured Calditrichaceae bacterium
CATCCCTCCAAGCGTCAGGCTGAAAATCAGGACAGCGGCATTGTCGGAATCGGCCAAAGCATTGCTCAAATAGGTGTCGATGGTTTTCATGAACCCGAGCAAGGGATTGTAGTCATAGATGAAGATCGTCCCCAGCCAGATACCGCAGAAGAGCGAGATGAGCGTCTGCCGGGTGATAAATGCCAGGGCGATGGCAATCAGAGGCGGCATAAGGCTCAGAATCCCCGGCAGCACACGCACACTTGATTCGGCAGACACAGCTCCGGACCTGGCAGCAATTGTGCAGGTACCAGTTTGGTGCAGAACAGCTTCCGGAACCGTCAGTTGTCCCTGCTCAAGCCGGAACACCAGCGGTGCAGACACAGGCGATTCTGATGTTTCAGCCGTGCTGATGTTGGTGATCCAAACCGAATCTGCGGCCGACTTGACTGGCCTGTCATCTGCGTCGAGCGCTTGTACGGTTAGCTCAAAGCTCACACCTTGCAGCGCGACCCCGGGAACACTGATTTTCAGCTTCTCAATTAGGTTTGAGGCATGCGGCGGTTCCTGGGCAGCAACTGGCATGACAGGAAGTTGTACAAAGAGAACAGCAAGAGAGATTGTTACAGCACGAAGCGTATCATTCATTTCGATGAGGTGTTTGTGAAAGGTGGTTTCGGAATGGTGCGCACAAGAATAAAAAACTCAGGTCAAAAAGTAAAGCACAAAACTTGAAATAATTGTACCTTGATTTTGCAGCATATTTTGCTAAATTGGTGCCAAAATAAGCCATCAAAATGCCTTTCTCCAACCCAATGTGGTCAAGCTGCTGGCGGCAGATGCAAGTCTTCGCAAATTTTGCGGACAGAGGTTTCAATAACATCTGTACAATTCTACTTTGTTATTCTTTGCAAAGGAATGCAAAAGATGAGAATTATTTTTAGCGGCAAAAGGTGGTCTATCCTCCTTATTTTGCCTGCTCTGCTGGTTTTGCCTCGAACTTTAGCGGCTGAAGACGCCAAATGGTGGGCGCACTATATCGAACGCAGCGTCGGGCAGGATACCCTGAAGTGGGGCAGCGCTCATGCAAGTCCAACTCGTCAGCTCCGCACACTCAACGGCACCTGGTTGGTAAGGGAGCCCGGTGATGATGCGGAATTCAGAAGTGTACAGGTGCCCGGCGCCTACGATGTGCCCACGGTGCTGGAATTCAAACGCGCCTTCGAGCTGGATTCCACCTTTGCCAACCTTACCCTCCATCTCGTGGTCTTCGGGGTCAATAATCGATGCAAAGTTTTTCTGAATGATGAATTCATCATCAGTCATGATGCCGGCTATGTCCCCTTTTCTGTGGCTTTGCCGCCACACAGTCTCAAGAAGAGCGGTTTGAACGAACTGAAAATTGAGATAGATAACCGCCTCTTGCCTCGACTCAGCTTACCTTTGAAACACCATCCCGGCATCAGCCGAGACTATGGCGGTATTTTCAGGGACATTTTCATCCTTGGTGTGCCATCAATATCCGTGAGTCGCATGGACATGCAATTTGAGTTCAGCGATGACTATCAGGTATGTCGCGTAAAAAGTCGCACAGCACTGAGGCAGAACGATAGCCCGGGTGTCGGGGCAAGCCCCGAAGACTTGAGCTTTCATGTCGAGTTATGGGACACTTCCGGGAACAGGTTGCTCGTACGCTCGCAACCCCAGCAACTGACTTTTGACAGACGTGTCATCACACTCTGGAATGATCTCGAAGTCAGACAGTTTAAACTGTGGCGGCCGGAGCAGCCGACGCGTTATGAATTACGCGCCATTATCTCCGCGGGCGCTGAGCTCGTCGATGTCATGAGCCGGCATATCGGATTGCGTGAGCTGAAGGCAGGGTCTGGCCGCTTGCTGCTAAACGGCGCCCCGTTGCAGCTTCGTGGACTTGACTGGCACGAGGACTACGGCAACACAGGGCCGGTAGCTACACCTGATCAGATTGAAGAAATGGTGCGAGCAATGAAAGCGACCGGCGCCAACGCGGTGCGAGTTTTGGGAACGCCACCGCATCCCGTATTTGTTGATGCATGTGATCGCTCGGGACTTCTGGTGTTCGTCGAGGCGCCATTTACGCTTCTACCCCGGGAGCGCTGCACTGACCTCGCTTTTGCAGAAATGGCGGCCAACTACTTGCGGGGAGTGGTCGAATGGTACACACATTATACTTCGGTGGCGGCCTGGGGATTGGGTGAGGATTGGCAAACCCATGCGCCGGCTGTGCAGAATCTGTTGCAGGAACTAAGACGAATCTCGGCGGATTTGTCTGATCGGCCAACATACGTAAGCTATCGTTTTTTGCCGCCTGCCAGGCAAACCGGCGCACAGAATTTGTCGTTTCGAAATCTGTTTGCGCGCTCCGATATTCTTCTGCAGGGCGCAGGTCTGGTTTCAGAAAATCGGCGCCAGATTTTGACTGTGGGCTTTCCTTTGCCGATGCTGGCCTCAACCAACCGTAGCAACAGCCGGCGCCCCGGTTCCATTCAAAACGGCCTGTCAGAATCCATCGAAGCGCAGGAGCGTCAGGCATATAAGCTCAATCGCGTGCTGGCGCAATTTACTGCTGACACGCTGCACGCAGACGTGTTCATTCACACATTGGCCGATTGGCCGGAATCGCTACCTAATTTGAACGATGGCCCCGGGTTCAATTCCAGTGAACCCGTCAACCATTCCGGAATCGTGGATCGCAGGGGCGAGCCCAGAGTAGCACACGGTGTGGTGGAGTCGTTTTTTAAAGAAGGGCGCACAAAAAAGATGGCGCCGTGGGCGCCGGATTCTCAGAATCCAAACGTCTATCCTATTACTGGTCTGGCGCTCATTCTGATATTCTTGTTCAATTTCAACCGCAGCCGGCGGTTACGCGGCAATCTGCGCCGGATTTTTCTCTATCCGCACGGCTTTTATATGGAGCTGAAAGAGCAGCGCAAGGTTTCAGGCGCACACACATTTCTGCTCAGCGTCATGATCGCGGTCACACTTGGCGTTATTCTGTCAAGCATATTCTTCAAGTACAGAGAGAGCTTGTTGTTTGACCAGTTGCTCAATCTGTTTATAGACGCCGAGCGCAGCAAGTCGGCCATCATCTGGCTGACGTGGCATCCGGGATTCAGCATCGTCGTCATGAGCGCCGTGGTTTACTTGCTTTTCGGCTTTGCTATCATTGTGCTCAAGTTATCTTCGCTCTTGTTTAGTCACAGCCTGGCGATCGGACGATTTGCCACCATGGTATTCTGGTCAGGCGCCAGCTTTCTCTGGTTAATGCCGGTCGTGCCAATTTACTATCGCCTCATAAGCCAGACACAGCTTGTCTTTGTCGCCTTCGCTTTGCTCGCTCTGTTTGTCTTGTGGTTTGCCATCCGGTGGTTTCGCGCCATCAGGGCGGTGTTTATGTTTACCTTCGTGCGCACCGCAGCGCTGGTTCTGGTATTGACTTTGGTGATAGTGGGTGGAATTGCCTTTTACTATGACACCAATTACGCGATATTTGAATATCTGCCGGTTTACTGGAAGATAGTCGAGCTGCAGTTGCCATTCCTGCCAGCAAGTTAGCATGCGCTATGTGTGTGTGAAAAAGCGGCAACATTAACACACAGTCTCAGCCAAACGCAATAACCAGGCTCAACGATAACATCGCCAGGAGTGTGCTTATCACAATCGAGCCGGTGGCAACGGCTCTGTCGCCGCCGAGCTGTTCGACCAGCACATAGGAGGTAGCGGCCGTCGGACATGCCAGGTAGATGAGAGCAAGCTTGCTTTCCAGCGCTCCGAGCTCATACCATCTAACCAGAAGGATGCCGACCAACGGTGTTGCCGCAACCTTGATAACAGCGGCAGTGGCTGCTTCATATACACTACCGCGCAGCTCCACGTTGACCAGAGAGCCGCCAATACTGACAAGCGCCAACGGTAAAGACATTTGCCCTACCGCATCAGTGGTGCGCGCCAGCACGGTCGGCATCGGTACATGCAACAATGAAAGCGTGAGTGCGAGGACGGAGGCGATAAGCAGCGGGTTTGTTGCGACTTCGCGAAACAATTGTTTTGCTGCTTGCCGGTCGAGTTTTCGGCGACCGGCAAGCAGAACCAGCACCGAGACGATGTTGTAGACCGGCACGATGGGCGCAAGCACCAATACCGCCAGAGTTTCCACACTCGCGCCATTGTTGTCGAACATACCGGAAGCTGCATAGATGATAACCGGCAGCCCAATAAATGCTAAATTGCCGCGAAAACTTGCCTGCACAAACGGTCCCGCCGTCCTGAATGGCATCTTTGTTATCTTGACGATGGCATAACTCAGGATCATGCCGACGACCATGCCTGAAATCACCACCAGGAAGATGCGGATCGACGAGCCGCCGCCGTATTCGGCAGTAGATATCTTGTTGAAGAGCAGGCAGGGAAGTCCAACCCAGTACACAATGCGCGTGATACCGGCAAACTGTCTTTCGCTCAAGAAGTCGAATTTTTGCAGACCAGCTCCGATTGCTATGATAGCAAATACAGGAATTACAGCGTTGATAACATTCATGCGAGTCCATAGAAGCGTATTTTTATGATTCTGTAACTACGGCTCGGAATATAGAATGCGTGCGTATAAGAGTCAAGCAGGTGCATTTTTGGGGGTGTCTAAGTTGAGAAATCTTAAACAAATTGCCCATGTTGTTGACGCTGCTTTCAAAAAAGACCTTGACTTTTATACCATGTTTCGTTTATATTCACTCAACTTTATATGGTGTTATCACGGACAAAAATATACTGCATATAGTATATTGATTGCAGTTCAATGAGAGTGGGTGCTTCGGATCTGTTCTCTGGCTTCAACCCCCTCCTTCAAAACCAAAGAGGCAAAACGTGTATCTGGAGAGTCTCCGCGTAAACGGATTTAAGTCTTTTGCTAAAAAAACCAAATTTTTGTTTAACGACGGCATTACAGCGATCGTCGGACCGAATGGGTGTGGCAAGAGCAACACGGTTGATGCAATTCGTTGGGTTCTGGGCGAGCAGAAAGCCGGCACCATCCGTAGCGAGAAGATGGAAAATGTTATATTCAACGGCGCCAACAATGTCAAGCCGCTGGGTATGGCAGAGGTCTCTCTCACCATCCAGAATACAAAAAACGTCCTGCCTATCGGATTCTCGGAAGTAGTGATCACGCGCCGGCTGTTTCGCTCGATGGAGAGCCAGTATCTGCTCAACAATGCGCCGTGTCGTCTGAAGGACATTCAGAATCTGTTTATGGACACTGGCATGGGGCCAAACGCTTACTCGATTATCGAGCTGAGCATGATCGAAACCATTCTGAATGGCCGGCCCGAAGAGCGGCGCCGCATCATCGAAGAGGCGGCGGGTGTGACCAAGTACAAAATCAGACGCCGGCAGGCGTTGCGCAAGCTGGAGGCCACCGAGGCTGATCTGGTTCGTGTAAATGACATCATCAGCGAAGTAGAAAAGACGGTCGCCTCGTTGCAGCGCCAGGTCCGCAAAGCGCAGCGCTATCAGGATCTGCATGAGCAGCTTGAGGCGATGGAAATTCATCTGGCAACATATCAGTTTTCGAAGATCAAGTTTGAGCTCGAGCCGCTTGTCATTAAACTTCGCGAAACTCAGGATAGCCGGGTTGCCTTGACAGCAAGGTTTGACGAGAAAGAATCAGAGCTTGAAGAGGCCCGCCGCATATTGATTCACTCCGAGCAGGAATTGAGCGAGCATCAAAAAGAATTAAATGTGGTTCGCGACCGCATTCACAAAAAGGAAGAGGACATTCTCGTCGGGCGCGAGAGGCGCAAGGCGCTGGAGGATGCCAAAACCAGATTGCAGCGCGATAGAGTCGAAATGAAGGAGCGTCTGGACAAACACCAGGATGAAATTGCCGCTGCCAGGGATGCGCTACAGAGCCTCTTCGAAAGTATTCAGGTCGCCGAGAGTGATTTCCATGAAAAGAATGCCGCACTGAACAAGATAGAGCGGCGGTTGCACGAGAAGAGCGAGCGCATCAAAGCGATGGAAAACCAGCGGTTGCAAGCGGTTGAAGGTCTGACCGAAAGCAAAAAGGATGAAGAGCGCATCAAAACGCAGCTTGAAAGCATCAAAGGCAGAATCACCACGGTCGATCGCGAGCTGGAAGAAAGCCACTTGCTAAGCCGGATTCGCCAGGAAAAGCGGGACCGCATCATCGACAAGAAGGTTACCGAAGAAGGCAAGCTACGCCAGCTCAACGCTGAGTTGTCCGCTTTGAAAGAGCAGATGGAAAAGCTCAACCACGCCAAAGAAGAGGCCAAAGAGCATATCCTGAAACGCCGCAGCGAAGTCCAAACGCTCAAAGAGAGAATCGAGCTGCTCAAGAAATTCATTGAATCGTATGAAGACCACCCGGAAGGCGTGCAGCATCTGTTGTTGCAGGGTTATCTGAACGGCAATTGCAAGGGCACGCTGGCCGAGAACCTCACTGTTGAATCCGCTTATCGTCGCGCAGTGGAGACCGCCATGGGCGAGGCCTCCGTATCGCTGATCGTGGAGGCCACAGACCAGGCCATGGAGTGTATTGAGATTCTTAAGTCTGAGGACAAAGGCTCGGTTACATTCTTCCCGCTGGACAAATTCGTAAAGGTTCGCAGCAATGGCAAGAATGCACCCAATATCGAAGCTGCCAAGTCGCAAGGCGTCGTCGACTGGGCTTACAATCTCGTCAAGTGCGATAATCGCTACCGTACGCTGGTGCAATCACTTTTGAGCGATTATCTGGTGGTGAACGATTTAAACACG
>CAZVSL010000363.1:0-6769 GCA_964629935.1 uncultured Calditrichaceae bacterium
CGAGCGATCTTATGCTGATGTCGATATGAGCGGACCCATCGGCATCGTCGTCGGTGCAGAAGGGCAGGGCTTACACCGTCTGGTGAGAGAGAAGTGCGATTTCCTGGTGAAAATTCCCATGTACGGCAAGGTTAATTCACTAAATGCTTCGGTGGCAGCAGCCCTGCTTTTTTTTGAAGCGCGGCGCCAGCGCGAGCGCAAAGGTGGCGGCTGAGGGGAAGGTGATTGTGGCAAAATGATTGTGAGCAAAATGGTTAGGGCACGATGATTGGGAGGGGGAGCTGGTGCCGAAGGTGGGATTCGAACCCACACGGGCTTGCGCCCACACGGCCCTGAACCGTGCGCGTCTACCAGTTTCACCACTTCGGCATAACTTACGAACTATAAATCTAATTAATACCCGATACAAAGTCAAGATTTTTTAGGCCTATCTTGACTTTTGTGCTGTAATGCTTTATTATGCACAGCTATGAGCGAACGCATCATTACACAAAACCGTAAGGCGCGGCACGACTACCACATCGTGGATACGATGGAGGCCGGCATCGTGCTGCAGGGTACGGAGGTAAAGGCGCTTAGAGATGGCAAAGTCAATCTCAAGGATAGTTATGCCAATGTGCAGGATAATGAGTTGTTCCTGCACAACGTGCACATCAGTCCCTATTCGCACGGCAACATCAATAATCATGATCCGGTGCGCTCCCGCAAACTACTCCTGCACAGGAAAGAGATTAAGAAGCTGATCGGCAAGACGCAGGAAAAGGGCCTGACCCTGGTGCCGCTCAAGCTCTACTTCAAGAATGGTAAAGTCAAAGTGGAACTTGCCATCGCACGCGGCAAGAAATTGTACGACAAACGACATGATATCGCCAAGCGCGATGCGGAACGTGAGCTGAAGCGGGCGCTGAAGGAACGGCAGCGATGAGCAATGTGTTGGTTGGGTAAGGTGTTAGGGTGTTGTGGTGACTGCGATGAGTTTCGACATAAAATAATAAGGTATAAGGTATCCGATTTTCGGCTTGTGGATTAAAAGGGAAGATAGAGATTGAACAGCAACGTTTATGACATCCTGAAGGAGCGTGGTTTTGTCAGGCAGGTCACCGACGAAGATGCAGTGCGCCATGCACTTGCCAAGCAACAGGTGACGGCTTATGTGGGCTTTGATCCCACCGCCGACAGCTTGCATGTTGGCAATTTGCTGGGACTGATGGCGCTGGCGCATCTGCAACGCGCAGGCCATCGGCCGATTGCTATCATAGGCGACGGCACCGCCATGATCGGCGATCCCAGCGGCAAGACTGAGATGCGAAGAATGCTTTCACGGGAGCAGATCGCTGCCAACGGAGAAAAAATCAAGGCTCAGGTTAAACGCTATTTCAAAATAGACGGGGAGCAGGGTTTCGCTGTACACAATGCTACCTGGCTGCTCGAGCTCAATTATATCGATTTTCTGCGCGACATCGGCCGCCACTTCAGCGTGAACCGAATGTTATCCGCAGAGGCCTACAAGATCCGCCTGGAGACTGGCCTTTCTTTCATCGAGTTTAATTATCAAATCCTGCAAGCTTATGACTTTTGGCGCTTGTTTAAGAGCCACAATTGTACGCTCCAGCTTGGCGGCGACGATCAGTGGGGCAATATCGTGGCTGGCGTGGATTTGGTGCGCAGACTGGAGGCCAAATCCGTCGAGGGTATCACCTGGCCGCTGCTCACCACTGCCAGTGGCGAGAAAATGGGCAAAACCGCCAGCGGCGCCGTGTGGCTCGATGCTGACCGGACCTCACCTTACGAATTCTATCAATACTGGATCAATTGCGATGACCGCGACGTGGTTCGATTCCTGAAATATTACACCTTTCTGCCTGCGCAACAAATCAATGAGCTGGCTCAACTGAAGGGAGCAGACATCCGTAAGGCCAAGGAGCGGCTGGCTTACGAAACCACCCGTATCACGCACGGCGATGATAAGGCGGATGAGGCGCGCCAGGCCTCGCGCGCTGCTTTTGGCGCCGGCGGCGAAGATCTGAGCGGGATTCCGACCTCCGTCATCGCGATGGACAGACTGAAGCAGGGAACATTGGTTGTCGACTTGTTCGCAGAGGTTGGATTGACAAGATCCAAAAGTGAAGCGCGCCGGCTGATACAGGGCGGGGGCGCTTACGTCAATCAAGAAAAAGTAGAGAGTATCGACGATAAGGTGACGCTCCAGGACATTGACAATGGTACATTGTTGCTGCGGGCCGGCAAGAAGCGCTATCACCGGTTGACCGTATTGACCGTAGAGAAATGATTCCTTATTATTATTGGACAGGCTCAATAAGGTTTCAGGATATTGCAACATCCGGTTTGAGAATCTTGTAGTCTTTTCATCCCGTTGCTCCTTTCCCCTATCCGCCCAGAAAAGTCAGCCCGATTAATTTCTTGCATCAATTAGAAAATATCCATTTCTTACCGAGTCTAAATTGTAGAAAATGCAATTCATCCTGACATAATTAGTTTCAGTTTGAATAGCTTGTGCTTTAAAATCAATAAGTTAAGACTTCGGATATCTGTTTATGCGAGCGGAACGAATCTTGATGACAATTGTGTTATCAGGCGAGAGCATGGCTAATTTCATTCCATCGAGACTGCCCTTCTTTTGGCTTGTTCAACTTGTACTTCTCATGCTCGCTGTTGGCGGCACAAGCCAGCTCTCTGCCGGCGATATTAAGGGCAGGGTGGTGCTCAAACGCAACGACAAACCAGGCGCCGAGATAATCAGCCGGTCGATTATTCGCAGATACATAAACAAACGCGTCCGGCGAGACGCGGAGCAAGCGCAGGAAAGAACCCCCGAGATTGTCGTCTACCTGGAAGGTGATTTCGGCACGCACACCAATCACAGTCGTCAAAAAGTTGTTCTCGACCAGAAGCAGAAGCGGTTTATACCGCATGTTCTACCTATTCTCGTTGGCACAACCGTGGATTTTCTCAATAGCGATGATGTGTATCACAACGTGTTTTCGTTTTCGCCGGCAAGAAGCTTTGACCTCGGGAGATACCGTAAAGGAAAGAGTCGTAGCGTCACCTTTGATACTCCCGGCGTTGTCAAGGTCTATTGTGACATACACACACACATGAACGCATTTATTCTTGTCCTGGAAAATCCCTATTTCACAACCACCGACGAGGACGGCAACTATGTGCTCGAAAATGTGCCGCCTGGTGAATACACCCTCAAGGCGTGGCACGGTCGCTGGCCTGAGAAATCGCGAAGAGTGGTTGTGCGGCAGGATAGCGAGACCATTGTTGATTTTGAATTTCCATAACTAATGTTGAAGAGACTGATACGGGTATGATCTTGCGCGTTTGTTGTGTTTTTTTCCTGCTTTTGTGCTCGACGGCTCATGCACAATTCAAACCCAAACTCGAGTTTGGCTCCATCGTGTCCCTGACTTATTTGAACGGCGAGTCAGAGATGTCACCGCTCGGCGTCAATCGTGGTAACGGCACATTCGCAGCCAACTGGACTTTGTTGCTCGGCGTCGAGATCAACGACCAGCTTGCACTCTATGCGGAGTCGCAGACCGAGGGCGGGCTCGAGTTTATCAACTATGGTTTGTCAGCGATCTATCGCCCGGAAACCAACGGCTATGCCAACATCGAGTTCGGCAAATTTCTGGCGCCTTTTGGCAATTTTCTCCGGCGATACTGGGCATCGGAGAACCCGCTCAAGGTGTGGCCATTGCTTTATGATTACCGCACAAATCTGAGTGCGAGCGCACTTCCGGAGAGCGAAACTGAGCTTTTGCTCGCTCGCGGCCGGGGATACAACGTCGGCTATCATAACGGTCAGGGCTTGCGTATTTTTTCCAGGCATGTCTATCTCACCGGCGCGCAAATTTTCGGTAGTTTCAAGAATTTTAGTTACAATCTCGGGTTCACAAACGGAGCGTTGTCAAACCCGGCTGACATCAACAACAGCACCGGCTTGCAGATGATTGGACGCGTGGCAGCAGAGCCGTTTTTCGGGCTTCGGGTTGGGAGCTCCTTTGCCTGGGGCGCCTATCTCGAACAATCGGCTGTTGAACCACAACTGCAGGCCATCAGTAAGAGCGCCGATGACTTCAGGCAGCGCGCGCTCGGTTTTGATCTCACCTATAGCATTGGCCATTTTGAGTTCTTTGGCGAGTTCGTTCACAATCGCTGGGAATCTGCCTTTGTCGAAAGTCTGGACGCCGTTGCCTTTGACTATGAGCTGAAGTACTCCTTCTTGACGCGATTTTATGTGGCTGGCCGCATGAGCAGGATAGATTTTCAGAATATCGCTGATCCCAATGATGTGGACGATGACGGCGTCCTGACGGAATCCTGGGATTTTGACGTAAACCAGTTTGAGATCGGCCTGGGTTATGATTTCAACCGCAACGGACTGCTCAAAGTGATGAGTGTGTTTAACAGGACACAGGATGCGCCCGCCGGCGATCCTGATGACGATCTGATTGCCGTGCAGATGGTGGTGAGCTTTTGACCTCGGAGGCAATGAATGCGTGGTTTGAGACTGCGGACAAAAGTTCTGATTCCCGTGGCAGTGATGATCCTGAGCGTTATTGTGGTGGCGCTTGTTGTGGTGAATCAAGTGGTGCGGCAGCAGGTGCTGCAAACCGTTTCGCACGAGCTCAGGAAATCTGTACGGATTTTCCATGAGCTGCAACAGCGTGAATGGGATTTGCTGGTAGAGAGGAGTTGGGTCATCGCCGAAGCGCCGCATCTGAAGGCGGCGGTTGACACGGGAGACTCCACCACCGTCCAGCACGTGGCCGGTGAAATTTTTACCTCAGTGGGCAGCGAGGTGCTGCTGATCCTGGATCGCAACGGTCACATTCTCGCCAGCCTTGGCCTCGATAGCCATGACGTGCAGAAGATCACACAACAGACTGTTAAATCCCAAAACGCTCTGGATGAGCGGGTTATCGTTGTGTCGGCGGGAGAACAGATGTATCGTTTGTTCAGCGTGCCCATTGTCATAAATGATGAGATTTCGGAAGTATTCTTGCTCGGGCGCGTGCTGGTGGGCCACGCAATCGACGGAGCGTACCTGGAGCAAATCAGGAATCTTGTGGATTGTGAAGTTGCGCTGCTTATCGATGACCACGTTATGGCCGCAACCATCCCTCTGAGCCAACAGTCAGACAAAACGATTGCAACCTTGCAAAGCCAACTCACTGACGCACCTGAATCCGAACCTCTGCATCTTATGGGCGAGGAGTACCTCGCGATGCGGGCCGGTCTGCAAGGAGAATATCAGCTTTTCAAGTCCGTCGACCGTGCCTTCAAGCCCATCATGCAACCCATCGAACGCACCATGGTCTTTGTGGCGGGGTTCGCATTTCTGGCAGCGATTCTGATAAGCAGCTTCGTTTCCGTGGGTATCGTGACGCCGGTCGAGAAGCTCGCAAATGCCGCAGAGAACATTTCTGCCGGAGATTATGAGTTAGACATCGATGTTCAGTCTGGCGACGAGATCGGCAAGCTCGCTTCCAAATTTGATGAAATGCGCCAGGCGCTCAAGCAAAAGATGGCGCAGTTAAACGAACGCAATCTCGAGCTCGAAGATGCGCTTACAAGGCTCAAGGAGGCGCAGGAGGAGCTGGTACGCACGGAGCGACTGGCCGCCACCGGCAAGATTACGGCCCAGCTTTCACATGAGCTCAACAATCCCATCCACAACATTCGCAGTTGCCTGGAAGCGGCCAGGAGTAAGATCGCGGCCTCGGCCCCCGGGCGCGAGTTTATCGATTTGGCCCATGACGAGGTCCTGCGCATAGGCAACCTTACCCGCCAGATGCTCGACTTTTATCGTCCTTACGTTGGCAGCAAGCAACGCATCGACCTGAACCAGGTGATCGATGACATGCTGAAATCCGCAAGCTCCGGTCAGAACAACGGCAAGGTTCGGGTTCATAAGATGCTGGCCACAGAACGATGCGAAGTGATGGCCTCGCCTGATCAGCTCAAGCAGGTGTTTCTGAATTTGTATCTCAACGCGCTGGATGCCATGCCCGATGGCGGCGAGCTCACTGTATCAACCTATCACGCAGCGGAAAAAATCTGTGCCGCCTTTGAAGACACTGGCTGTGGCATCTCGCCAGAAAATCTGGACAAGATCTTCGATGCCTTTTTTACCACCAAAGCCCAGGCAAACGGTGTGGGGCTGGGCCTGTCTGTAAGCTATGGCGTCGTGCAAAGCCACAGCGGCAATATTCTGGTTGAAAGCGAATTGGGAAAGGGCACGAAGTTTATCGTCCAGTTGCCAGGCGACGCAAACACCAAATCGTAAACCATATACCATATACCATATACCATATACCATCATGATACCTACCGCCGCGATAAAGACAAATTCATGAATGACGCAAGCAAGGCAAGCAATCTTCCAAACCGGACAGATGATGACGCATTCCAACAAAATCCTCCTGGTCGATGATGACAAGACGTTTCAAACCGTTACGCGCTCCTTTCTGGTGGATTCCGACTATGAGGTGGATACAGCCGGATCCGCGGAGATGGCCGAAGACAAGATTCGAGCGCAGCACTACGATCTCGTCTTGACGGACCTCAAGATGGCAGGCAAAGATGGTTTGGACCTGCTCAACTTTGTCAAGCAGTGGGCGCCGGAAACGCCTGTGGTCATGATCACCGGATTTGCCAGCGTTGACTCAGCCGTGGCTGCCATGAAAGCAGGCGCTGAGGACTATCTCACCAAACCGTGCAGCAATGACGAATTGCT
>CAZVSL010000364.1:0-6741 GCA_964629935.1 uncultured Calditrichaceae bacterium
ATGAACATTCAGGACGTTACAATATGCGATACAGGGAAACCAAAGCCAGGGATACGGGCCTAAGTTTTTGCTTCTGGCTGATTTGGACGCTTGCATTGGGCGCACCAGAAATGGTCATGACGCAAACGCATCAGGGAGAACCGGTTAATCTTGGGTACCGTGCTTTTTCCTACGACGGCGGTGTATCGGAGATTACCGAAGAAAAACCGGAATCCAAACTTTGGTACCATGATGGCCATTGGTGGGGAGTGTTGTGGGACAATAGTTCAGCGCGATTTACTATCCACAGATTTGATGCGGCTGCCGGAATCTGGACGAATACATTTGTGCTGGTCGATGACCGCGACCGTACCGCTGCTGATGTCATCTCTGATGGCGGCAAGCTGTATGTTTCCTCTCGCGCACGTACTAACATGAAGGATGGCGACTCGCCGATTGCGGAATTGCTGCGTTACACCTACAATCCTGAATTGCGATCATACTCTCTGGACCCGGGTTTCCCGGTGCGAATACCGGGAACGGAAAGAACTCCGGCATTAACCATTGCGAGAGACTCCTGGGGCAGAATCTGGGCAACCTGGACGAGCGATGCGAATGTTATGGTAAATGCGACTGACGGTACAGATACTCACTGGGGAGTCGCGTTCAAGTTGCCCGTGCAGGGCGAGCCGCTGCTCGATAGCGACATCTCGGCGGTTACTGCTTTCAAGGGCGATCGCATTGGCATACTCTGGTCGAATCAAAGGACGGAGGCCATGTATTTTGCTGTTCACCGCGACGATAGCTCAGATGCTGTTTGGGCCCCTCGTGAAACTGTACTGGACAGCATCCCAAGTGCCGCGGATGACCATATCAACCTTGCGATCAGAGAAAGTGATGGTACTATTCTGGCCACGACCAAAACCGGATTGAGCGGCTCAAACAACCCTGAAATCTATCTCAATAAACGTGATCCCGACAGTGGCTTGTGGTCCAACCATATTGTGTGGCTGACGGTAAATAATCTCACCAGGCCCATCACTTTGTACAACAGTGACAGCGACAGCGTTTATGTGCTTGCCACTGAAGATTCCAACCCCAGGAAGGCTTACTATAAGGTGGCCCACATTGATAATCTGGACTTTGCGCCCACAGATGATTTCGGCAAGCTTTTTATCTGGAGCGTCAAGGATAGCGAGACCAATAACCTGACCTCTACAAAGCAGATGATCAACGACACAACCGGGCTTTTGGCTATTGCGAGCGAGAAGAATACAAAGTACTATCTGCAAAATTATCTGCGATACGATAATAATCGGCCTGTGGCAAATGCAGATGCTTACATCGTAAATCAAGGCGAAGCCACAGTGCTTGATGTCACCAGCAATGACCGGGATTCCGATGGCGCCATTGATCCCACCACAATTTTCATTGTTGAGCAAGCAGATAGCGGAACAGTCACCGTCAATTCCTCCACCGGCGCAGTTACATATACACCAAGTCCGGCATTTACCGGCAGAGATGAGTTTCTATATACAGTGGCAGATGATGACGGCGATTACGCACAGGCCGCCCGCATTGCAGTTATCGTGGCTCGCGTATCGGACACCATCACCGTACTTCCAAACTATCCGAATCCATTCAATGGCGAGACAAAAATTGTCTATTCACTCCCGCAAAGTGCAAGAGTGAAGCTAGAAATCTTCAACGTGCGCGGTCGGCTGGTCCGCACTCTCGTCGACGAGCAGCAGGAGGCAGGATTTCAGCGTATTCGGTGGCAGGCGGATGATAATGACGGCAATTCTGCCGGCAGCGGCGTTTATTTCATGCGTTTGGAAGTTGGAAGCGAAGCTGTGGCCAGACGGCTGATCTTGCAAAAATAAGAACAAACAATACAGTTAGCAGCGCCAGTTGATTGTTAGGGGGCAGCGATTATGAATTATAAGGGGCATTTCAGTATGCATTGGCAAACCAAATCGAAAGATGCGATCTTGAAATATTATCTCCGGGCTTTGTTTTTGATAACATTAGCCATGCCGGCTCTCCTTCAGGCTCAGACACACCAGGCGACGCCGGTTAATCTCGGTTATCGTGCCTTTTCCTATGACGGCGGCACGTCGGAAATTACCGAAGAAAAACCGGAATCGAAACTCTGGTTTCACGATGGTAACTGGTGGGGCGTAATGTGGGACAATGTCGCCGACCGATTCACCATTTACCGGTTTGATGCCAGCGCAAAGACCTGGACCAATACCGGAACCCTGGTGGATGACCGCGATCGCACGGCAGCGGATGTCTTGTCAGACGGCAATAAGCTATACATTTCATCCCGCGCCCGTCTCAACATGAAAGAAGGCGACCCCAGTGCGGCTGAATTCCTGCGCTATACCTATGATGCCGGCTCGCAGTCGTATTCGCTGGACGCAGGCTTTCCTGTCGAAATCCCCGGAACCGATAAGGCTCGAGCTCTGACTATTGCGAGAGACTCCAACGGCAAAGTATGGGCAACCTGGGTCAGCGACACCAGCGTTGTTGTAAACGTTACGGATGGTACAGACACAAACTGGGGCGCTGCATTCGAATTACCGGTACAAGACAACGCGGTACAGGATAAAGATATATCTGCGATTACTGCCTTCAAGGGAGACCGCATCGGAATATTGTGGTCGAATCAGAACAGCGAGTCAATGTATTTTGCCGTCCATGTTGATGCTAGCTCCGATACAGTCTGGGAACCACGGGAAACAGTTCTGAATGGTTCCCCCAAGCTAGCAGACGACCACATCAATCTGGCAGTACGCGAAAGTGATGGTACTGTTCTGGCAGCAACCAAGACCGGCCTGGGCGGCTCGAACAACCCGGAGGTCTACCTGAACAAGCGCGACCCTGTGACCGGGCAATGGTCCAATCATGTTGCTTGGCTCACGGTAAATGACCTGACCCGGCCGGTCACGTTATACAACAGTGACAACGATAGCGTCTATGTACTCGCAACCGACGACACGGATCCCAGAAAGGCCTATTACAAAGTCGCGCATATCGATAATCTGGATTTCTCGCCAACGGATCAGAAAGGCAGACTGTTCATCTGGAGCCCGGAAGACGAGGCCACCAATAATCTTACCTCCACCAAGCAGATGATCAATGCAACCACCGGACTGCTGGCGATGGCGAGTGAGAAGAACACAAAGTATTATCTACAAAACCACCTTCGATTCGGTAACAGTCTGCCAGTGGCTGTCGCTGATGCTTACAGCGTCAATCAAGGCGAGGCGACGGTACTCGATGTCACGAGCAATGATACGGATGCAGACGGCACGGTTGACCCAACCACAATATTTATTATTGAACAGCCTGACAATGGCACGGTCACCGTAAATACCAGCACCGGAGAGCTGACCTATACACCACAACTGTTATTCACCGGTACTGATGTATTCACCTATACCGTCGCCGATGATGTGGGCGATTATGCCCTTTCTGTAGATGTCACAGTCAATATCAACGGCTCACCCGTAACGCAGGATGATTTTGTCTTTACCAATGAAGATACACCGCTGGATATTTCACCCCTTGACAACGACAGCGATCCTGACGGCCTGGTACCGGCAACCCTTACCATAATCGATGATTCCGACAACGGAAGCACAAGTATCAATACCAGCACCGGCGTGGTTACTTACACTCCGAATGCGGATTTCAATGGCACGGATATCTTTACCTATACAATTGAAGACGGCAGCGGTGCGCTCTCCGGTGAAACAACCGTCACCATCACCATCAATGACGTAAATGATCTGCCTGTTGCTCAGAATGATGCAGCCACCACCACGAACATCAACGCCGTAACCATCGCAGTACTGGATAATGATTCAGATGTGGATGGCACATTGGCGCCGGCCACCGTCACCATTACGCTTCAGCCCACAGGCGGCGCTGCCAGCGTTGATGGCACAACCGGTGAGATCACCTACATCCCGGACTCCGGCTTTCACGGACTGGACAGCCTGAGATATACGGTTGAAGATGATGATGGCGACGCGACAAATCCGGCAACTGTGACCATCGATGTCAACGCCGTACCAATTGTGGTTGATGATTCGGCGGACACGGAACAAGACCTTGCCGTTGAAATCGATGTTCTCGCCAATGACTCCGACCCGGATGGCACGCTCATGCCTGCCACAGTGGCCGTGATGAGTGGGCCATCAAATGGCGCCACCACCGTGAACACCTCCACCGGCGCAATCACCTACACGCCAAACTCCGGTTATCTCGGCCCGGACTCATTCACGTATGCCGTCGATGATGATGAAGGCGCGACCTCAGATGAAGCGACAGTAACAGTGAGTATCAACGGGCCGCCGGTCGCCAATGATGATGCAGTGACTCTGGCAAGCGATGATAGCGTGGAAATTGACGTGCTGGCCAACGACGAGGATCTGGATGGCGGCACACTGGACCCATCTTCGGTAACGATCGAGTTCGGCCCGCTGAATGGCTCCGGCCAGGTCTTGCCAAGCGGCAAGGTCAAGTACATACCGAATCCCGGATTCAGCGGCGGCGACTTCTTCCGCTACACGGTTCAGGATGATGACGGCTCGCTTTCGAATGAGGCCATGGTTTCCATCAGTGTTACGCAGCCGCCCACTGCCGCTAATGATGATGCTTCCACAGACGAAGAAGCATCCGTGCAGATAAATGTGACAACCAATGACTTTGATCCGGACGGGTCCATAGACGCGAGCAGCGTGACTATCGTGACACAACCCAGCAATGGCACGGCTTCCTTTCAGGGGAGTGGCATTGTCGCTTACCAGCCTGTCCAGGATTTCTTTGGTACAGACACATTCACCTACAATGTTAAGGATGACCAGGGACTGGCTTCAAATGATGCTACCGTTACTATAACGGTAAATCCTGTCAACGATGCTCCCATTGCTCTTAATGATTCAGCGACCACGGCGGAAGAGACTCCGGTACAAATCACAGTAGTCACAAATGATAGCGATATCGATGGTTCTGTTGTGCCAACCAGCGTGCAGCTAGCTACGCAACCTCTGCATGGTAGCGCTACCGTCGATGGCGCAACCGGCATCATCACTTACACGCCAGAGCTCGATTTTGTCGGTCAGGATGTATTCAACTACACCGTCGACGATGACGGCGGCGCCACTTCGGCCATTGCCTCTGTGTTTGTTGCGGTGACAGATGTGAATGATCCACCGGTGGCTGTTGCTGATGCCGCAACCACACAGGAAGAGACGCCGGTTGCCGTGGATGTTGGCGCCAATGATACCGATATCGACGGCACAGTGGATGTTACAAGCGTGCAAGTCGTTGTTGACCCACTGCATGGCGCGGCCTCGGTTGATCCGGTCAGCGGTGAAATCACCTATACCCCGGAGACCGACTTCGTTGGCGAAGATTCTTTGCGATATACGATCAACGACGATGATGGTGCAACCTCAAATCCGGCCACCCTAACTCTCACCGTCACTGAAGTCAATGATGCGCCAGTTGCAGTCAATGATACAGTTACAACTCCTGAAGAGCAAAGCGTTGATATCTCAGTTGTGGATAATGACAGCGATGTTGATGGTGATGTGATTGCTAACTCAGTAGCTATCGTCTCGCCGCCAACGAACGGTACTGCTGCCGTGAATTCAACAACCGGACTTGTGACGTATTCGCCGAATACAGACTTTGCCGGTTCGGATACGTTTACCTATACCGTTGAAGATGATCAGGGCAGTGCCTCCAGTCCGGCCACGGTCGTAGTCGAGGTGACCAATGTCAACGATCCGCCCGTCGCCATCGATGACTCAGAAACCACGCCGGAAGATACTCCTGTTGATATCGACGTGGCTGCCAATGACACGGACATAGATGGCGCCCCTGTTGCCACGACCGTTCAAATCGTGACGCCGCCCGCAAATGGCTCGGCCTCTGTGAACGGATCAAATGGTGTTGTGACATACACACCTGAGGTGGATTTTAACGGGAATGACAGTTTTCAATACACAATTCAGGATGAACAGAACGCGACTTCAAACACGGCGACGGTTACCGTAACGGTCACGCCGCTGAATGATCCGCCTGTGGCTTCAGACGACGTGTTGACCACGGCTGAAGAGACCGGTGCTACGATAGATGTCACAGAAAATGACACAGATGTTGACGGTACAGTCGATATCACCACAGTTCAAATAGTCGCACAACCGCTGCATGGTTCAGCCACAGTTGACGGCGCCGGCGTTGTGAGTTATACACCGGAAGTTGACTTTGCCGGACAGGATACGTTGTCATACACTGTCCGCGATGATGGCAATCTTGAATCAAATCAGGCCCGCGTTTTCATCACTGTTACCGACGTCAATGATCCGCCGGTTGCCGTTAACGATACAGCCTTGACCAATGAGGGTACGCCAGTTGTCATCGACGTCATCGCCAATGATTCCGATATCGACGGCACGCTGGTGATTCCCTCGATCATTTTGGGCACGGGTTCAAATGGGACAACCTCATTAGATACAGAAACGGGTCAGGTCACCTATACGCCTGTTTCCGGTTTCAGCGGTGAGGATAGCTTTATCTACTTTATCAGCGATGATGACGGCGCACAGTCAAATCAGGCGACCGTTACGGTAAACGTCAACAATGCACCGGTCGCTGTCAATGACTCCACCGAAACCAATGAGGGCATCGCCGTCCAGATAGATGTTGCGGCCAACGACAGCGATGCTGACGGCACGCTCGATC
>CAZVSL010000365.1:0-6699 GCA_964629935.1 uncultured Calditrichaceae bacterium
CAATGATGGCCAAAACGTGGCGGCCGTCTGCTCGGCTGATAGTCCCTACCAACGGCACCTATTGATTTGGGATAAAGATGGGAAAACTGTCTACCAAAAAGCAGTCGAACAGCTTTCGTATTCCAAAATCTCATCGGATGGACTTAATCTGTGGGCTGCGACAACCGATGGGAAGCTTTTCTTATATGGACTTGATTTGCAGTATTAGAACTGAATTGAGAACAAACTTTGGAGCAGAACGATGGGTGCGTGTAAACTTAGTCTAATTGGTCTAGTGTTTGCGTCAACTGTCCATCTTTACGCTCAAACGAGTGAGCTAGTGTTTACTTGACAAAGTATCCTATATTTATTATCTTCTTGCCACTATGCCAAGAAGAACGCCCAAGATCGAAATCAGGCCGGAAGACAGGCCGACCTTATTGCGCTGGGCCAATAGCCGAACCCTGTCAAAACAAATCGTTGAACGCGCCAAGATGATTCTCTGTAGCGAAACAGGTAAGCCGGTTAAAGAAATCGCATCAGAGCTAAATACCTATCCCAATAAAATCATCCATTGGCGCGAGCAATATGTTCAGTACGGTCTTAAAGGGCTGCAAGACAATCCGCGTTCAGGTAGACCTGCAAAATATGACGCAGCGTTTCGGGATAGCGTGTTAAAACTGGTCAGCAAACCACCTCCGAAAGGCTTAGCGTCATGGGATGGCCCAACATTAGCCGCTGAGTTAAATGTGCCGGTTGACGCCGTATGGAAAGTCCTTCGAAAAGAGGGAATCAATTTACAGCGCCAACGTTCGTGGTGCATCAGTACTGACAAAGATTTTGCACCTAAGGCAGCAGACATCGTGGGCTTATATTTAAATCCGCCATTGAATGCGGTCGTCCTTTGTGTTGATGAAAAACCAAACATTCAAGCCTTAGAACGCAAAACCGGCTATATTAAAACCGATAATGGAAAAGTCGTTAGAGCTTATAAAAGTACCTATAAGCGACACGGTACTTTAAATCTCTTTGGTGCGCTTGCGGTCTCGACCGGTAAAGTAAAGGGCAAAATTACTGAGACCAAGAAGCGAGAAGATTTTCTGGCATTTATGGACGAACTTATTGCCGATTACCCAAAAGACCAGGAAATCCATGTTATTTTGGACAACTATTCCACTCATAAAAAGAACGAACAATGGTTAGCAAAGAACAAGAGGGTCCACTTCCATTTTACACCAACCTCAGCAAGTTGGCTCAACCAAATCGAAATCTGGTTTAGTATCTTCTCAAGAAAGGCGCTTCGTGGCGCTTCCTTTACCAGTCCTAATGAACTTAGGCAACGTATAGAAGATTTTATCGAACGTTACAACCCAGAATCCAAGCCCTTCAAATGGCGCAAACGAGAAGTGAAAGGTGCACAACTTAAAGATAATATAGATAACTTAATTGTTTAGGCACTAGCATATGACGATTCAAAGGCATTTTAGAACCATTCCATTGATATTGATGATAATTCTATGGAACGCGTTTGGTGGTTCGCCGAGCTACGGTCAGAATTACCTTGAAGCATTTGGTGAACAGATGACGGAAGTTATTCCGAGCGAGCAGTTCCCTGCTGGCGCTTCAACAGTAAAGTTTGTTGGCAAGCAGGACTATGATATCCAGGGAAACAGAGTTAAGTTCTTTGTTCCAACCCTGAATGCAATTAGTTATTTTGATGACAACGAAAGGCTCATCTCAGTAGTACCTCTTCTCGACCACGATAGTGGCAAGATAGTCGTATCAAATAATGGCTATTATGTTGTGGTCATCGATTTTCTCACAAAATCAATGAGATTAGTTAGAGCAGATGGTAACGTTTTATGGAAGGAGGATGCATCACCGAGAATGCTATCGTCATCAAGAGCGGGTGGAACATGGCCGGTTGTCTCCTCCAACGGAGTTCTTGTTGATCCGGCAATGATCTGTACATCACTCTGGCCATCTCCTAATTGTGAGCAGGAGAAGCCAATTGCTTATGATTCTAACGGGAAGATGAAGCAGTTTGACTTCTTCCGTGGTGGTGAAATTTTGAACGCAGCATTTGCGATTTCCCCCGAAGGCAATTACTTGGCCATTAGCGCTATTTTCAGCGTCGCTGGTAAAGGCGCAGTGGCAAACAGCATGCTTTTAAAAGAAGGTAGGGCCGGTTCTGTAGTAGCTTTATTTGATTTGCGAACGTTCTCAAAAGTCTGGCAGCATCAATTCCCCTGGCCAAGTTATGGACCTGTTTTTTTGTCAGAAAACGCAGCCCGGGTGTTGACTACAAGCGGCAAAAATGAGCTTAGGTATAATTCCGGGTTTACTGACTGGTTTCAGGGTGGCAATTTGTATGTGCTAGACAGAGAAGGTAGAACAGAACATAGGTTGGATGCTAAAGAATATGGCCGTGGGTTGGGATTTCTAGCGATTTCACCTGATAATGAGTATGCGGTGTTCGTGGCACGTAAAGATGGACATTATTGGGTGCATCTACTTGAGCTAGCAACAGGCCATGTTATGTGGAAACGAGCAACTGAACAAGCTTCTGTTTATGTTGCCCAAGCCAGCATGTGCTATAAGGCAAGGCTGATTTCAATTGTTGAACGCGGGAGAGGAAGCAGACAAATCATACTGAATAGAGATGGCACTGTACTTTATGATAGGCCAATTCAAAATCTCCTTTACTCTGGGCTATCTCCAGATGGAAAAAGATTTTGGGCTAGCAACACCGGCGGTGACATTGTTTATTTTAAACTTAATTTTGTGAACTAACGGAGGTCAAAAATGACCTGGAATTGCAGTTTCTTTCTTGGACTTGCGATAGTTTTCTTATTGATGCGAGATGTACTAGTAGCACAACAATCAAGTAGCGAGCTGGTTTCTCCAATTGATCTTAGCGTCGAGGGTGTACAGATCAAGGGTACATTCGGGGATCTAAGACGGGATACGCCTCCAGGAACGCCGCCAACATTACAAAAGATACATGGAGGTGTTGACATACACTGGCCAGTTCAGCCTGGCCCCATCGTTCAAGATTCACCAGTCAAGCCGGTTATCTCAGAGATGATCCTCTTAAATGTGATTACTGACGATCAGCAAAACCCAAATGAGATTGGATTAGAGTTGGCGTATTTTGATAATTTGTCAGATGGCACGTTACTGAACGTTAACTATCTTTATGGTCACTTGCATACACAGTTCCTAGAGGATGGCAACGTAGTAACTAATTGGCTTGACTTTGTCAATCTGGAACCATTCTATGGTTCCCCGGATGATCATCTTGACTCTGACGGAAACTTCTCCCAACTAAGAGATTTTAGTACAGACCCTAACGATGATTATCGCGACCACTTGCATTTTGGCATTAAAGAAGTTGATGACCAGACTGGTGATCAGACATTGCATGATCCTCTATACGAAGCTGGAACGGAGAAAGGACGGTATCTTTTTTTAGATGTTGAAGATAGCATCGCACCAACCATCTTGAATATTGAATTCATGCTCAATAATCGATCTAGTAACGATTACACGACCAGTTATCCCTGGTGGGGAATCCCTCCCCTTGCGGATGAAGTGGACATAGCTGTTCTCGTCACCGACAGGAATCTGAACGATCCCGAACACTTTGACCAAAAGGTAGGTGTAAATGAAGTCTGGTGGCAGGCGCAATTCGGTTTCAATGCCGGACCTTTCTCGGATGATTGGATACGCCTCGCCAATTTTGCCACAGATCCCCCGGAGGACGACGATGTCGATGAGATATATGTCATCGATCCATCACCCTTAAAGAGTTTTAGCGATCCAGAAATACAGGGTTCAGGAGAATTAGACGTCAATACCGAACACTCTGGCAACGATGATGACCACATCGACAAGATGTGGTATGTCCCTACAAACAGTTTCGTTGATGATAATGGTAATTTTGATTTGTTTTATGCAGCACGATGGGAACCAGAAGGCCTCGGAACACACACTATCTGGATCAGAGCAGTAGACTCACATGGTAATGCAACACAAAAGAGTTTTACTGTTGAAGTGAGTGATGCTACAGGCGGCACAGAGTTCGAGTTGCCATCAACTTTCTTGCTCTCTGATGCGTACCCCAATCCATTCAACCCCAGCACAAAGCTAAACTTTGAGATTCCGCAACCCAGTGAGGTCACGTTTCAGGTTTATAATGAGGTTGGCCAGGAAGTAAAGGAACTGTTTCATTCTTTTGTTGCCCCGGGTAGGTATGATATTTCATGGGATGGCACCAACCAGTCCGGTTCTACGGTAGCCTCAGGAGTCTATTTCATAAGAATGCACGCCAAAACCGTCGAGGACAGCCGTAGCTTTGTCTTTTCTTCCCGAGTAACCTTTGTGAAATAATTCCAAGACTATAGTTAACCTAAAGGGTTGCTGGTTTGTTGATGTTCTTTTTTGCGAGGAAAGGGTCAACTCATGAAACTCAATAATATCTCAGTTTACCTGTTAGCCGTTATAACATGTACGTTATGTGTGAATTTCGCCTATGCACAGAATACGGATCAAATTCTTCATCATATAGAAACGATCAATGACACGGAACCGAGTAGTGGCATGTTGTCTGTTTTAAGACGAGCAACAAGCGTAATTGTAAACCCGGGAAATGGTGACATCTCGGCAGGTTTTGTCCTGGATTCTGACCAGAATTTTGGCTTTTATACGTTGAATAGACGGCTTTACCTGTTCGGGGGTAGTGGAACACAGGATGCTCTTTTTGACACACCGAGTGGACTGGATGTCGATGAGAACGGGAATCTTTATATTGCTGATACAGGCAATTCGAGAATTCAGAAGTTCTCAATAGACTTCGAAACCGGTGACATAAACCATGTTCAAACTCTAAGCAGCGGTTTCAGTGCCCCATTCGACGTCGTCCTCACCAACAACAACACCCCCAGCAACTCCACCGACGACACCTTCTGGGTCCTCGACCAGGGCAACTGCCAGGCCAAACAATACAGCCTGACCGGCACCCTGCTCTACACCCTCGGCGCCTGCGGCTCCGGCGCCGGCCAGTTCGATGCCCCCACCGGCATCACCGCCCGCATGGACGGCGACAACATCTCGTCAACCGAGATCATCGTCGCCGATGCCGGCAACGACCGGGTGGTATTCTTCAGCAAAGGCGGCAGCAGCGGCGAGTATGACGACTGGAAAAGCGTGGCCCTGCCCGCTACCAACCTGACGGATGTCGCGTCGGACGCTTTTGGCAATGTCTACGCCACGGATACACAGAATGATGTCATCCATATCATCAGCCAGGCCAACAAGCAGAAAATTGCTACCTACGGCGGGCCGGGCACGGCCTTCGACCAGTTCACCAATCCCTACAGCATCACCTTTGCGCCGGGCACTTATGAAGTTGGCGTGACGGAGGATTGGACCAGCACCAACGGCATCAAGAACTACCATCAGGGCGTGGATATCATCAATCTCAGCCCGGGCGCCAGCGGCTCGGTGGTCACCGTCGCGTGTGATTTGGTCTCCAATGCCCTGGTAAGCACCAAAGTGTATAACTCCAGCGGCCAGTTGGTCAGGACGTTGGTCTCGGACCAGGAGCTGCCGGCGCAGCCCAACCTGACCTTTTTCTGGAGTGGCGATGACAGCAACGGCGATCCGGTGGCAGATGGCACCTACACCATCAAGGTGACGGCGAAGTCCTTATTCCCGGACAGTCTCGGCAACCCACTCCACCAGCTTACGGCGACCAGCACCATCAACGTCAGCAGCGTGGATGATATCAGCAACCCCGCGCTCTCCTTCGACGGCAGCAACGACGAAGTGCGCATCGCTGACAACGAGTTGCTGAGCGGCGGCTCCGGTAAAAGCATCACAGTCGAGGCCTGGGCGAAGATCGATAACCTCAGCAACAACGCGCCCCTTGTCATGAAGTGGCTGGATAGCCAGGACAAGGATTGGGGCTTGCGGGTGAAGGATACCGGCGAGCTGCAGGTGGCTATTGAGTCCGCCGGCGACGACTGGGAGTACTCCGTCGGCAACGTAGCCGTAGGGCTATGGAATCACCTGGCATTTACGTTCGATAACAGCGCAAACAGCGTCAAGCTCTATATCAACGGCCACGAAGTCGGCCCGGGCGCCACGCTAACCGGCAACATGCCCAACACCAGCGCCGACATTTTCCTCGGCAAACACGGCTATAATCCCGAATACCTGGACGGCGCGCTCGCCGAAGTGCGTATCTGGAACTACGCCCGCACAGAAGCGGAAATCCAGAGCACCCTGACTCAGGAGCTGTTGGGTACAGAATCGGGCTTGCTCGGTTACTGGCCGCTCAATGAAGGTACCGGCCAGGTCGCTTCCGATATCGTCTCCGGCAACAACGGCCAACTGGGCAGCTCCAGCGGCTCGGACAGCGGCGACCCGGCCTGGTTCACCTCCGATGCCCCGCTCAATGCCAACGCACCCAACCAGTTCACCCTGACCACCAGTACCGTGGGCTCCGGCATCATCTCCCTGGATCCGGCCGGCGGCATCTACGATCTCGGCACGGTGGTTACGGTGACCGCAGTGCCAGCCACAGGCGCACAGTTTAGCAATTGGAGCGGCGACCTGAGCGGTTCCACCAATCCGGAACAGCTCACCATGAATAGCAACAAATCCGTGACTGCCACCTTCACCCGCGCGGGGCGAAGGACTTTGTCGTGAAAGTAA
>CAZVSL010000366.1:0-3544 GCA_964629935.1 uncultured Calditrichaceae bacterium
AGGCCGGATTCTTGTCCGGCCTTTTTTGTTTTGTAGATGAAAGGAACACGGATCAGACGGATAATCCGTGTGATCCGTGTTCTTTCAGAAGGCAGGCTAACAAAAACGGACACGGATCGCGCGGATCGCACGGATTGCCACGGATCAAAATAACAGGGTCCTTATAGAATAAAGTTCATGAGGCTTTGATCCGTGGCAATCCGTGTGATCCGTCTGATCCGTGTCCCATTTGCATTGTGAGCTTTGTGCAATCCGCGTTCTTTTCGATAGTTTAGTTCAGCCGCACAAGCAGGGCGGTCCATTCATGCAAGGCGGTGTGTGTCAGGAGGTTGAGCTTTTTGCTTTGCAGGTGGTCTCTCACTTCGTCAAGTTCTGTAAGAAGAATTCCGGATAGCAGCAGTTGACCCGCAGGCTTGAGAAGGGCGATCATAGCATCGAGATAGGCCAGTATCGTGCGCTTTGTCAGGTTGGCGAGGATGATTTCGAATTGCCGGCGTTGGGAAAGAGCGTCGGGCGTGCCGGTGAAGAGCTTGATTTCGGTTGTCATGCGGTTGTTTTGCCGGATGTTTTCGCTGGCGGCTGCCGTGGCGGTGGGATCGCTGTCACATGCTATTATGCTTTTAGCCCCCAACATGCAGGCGGCGATGGCAAGAATTCCGGTGCCGGTTCCGATATCAAGAACAGTGGCGCCGGGGACGTCTTCCCATTCCAATAATCTCAATATCAACTGGGTTGTTTCGTGTGTGCCTGTGCCAAAAGCCTGCTTGGGATCGATTTCGATGACAAAGCGGTCTGGTTTGGTTCCCAGAGTTTGCCAGGTGGGTTTGATGATAAACCTGTCTGACGCAATGACTGGTTTATAGCGTTTTTTCCACTCCTGGTGCCAGTCACGGTCCGGTAGAACATCGATTTGTACATCTGCCCTGCCTGTATCGATGCCCAGGCTTCTCAGGTCAGTGAGATGGCTCTGTAATTGTTTCAGCAGTTGTTTGCTGTTGTAGTCAGGTGAGAAGTAGGCAACGATGCCGGTTTCCGTCTCCTGAACGCCCAGGCTACCCAGTTCGAACAAGTAGTTCATCACTGAATCGGTTGCATCGCCGACAGATAACCTGATTTCAATCCAATCCTGCATGGCTTTCGTGTTAACTATTTTTCACACCCCATAGAGGCTGAACACCCGGCCTATTCACTCTTTTTTTATACGAATAGCATCATATTTGGGAAATCGCAAACAACATATACGCCGAATGCGTTTCACAACAAAGCCCAGGGTCGCGAAGGCACACTGGGCATGAATAATTCAGGTTAGTTTCCGCGGATGGCAATGTTGATATCGATGCCAAACTCTTGCACTTTAGTTGTACCGGACTTCTTCAATGTGGTTCTGCCGATTTCGAGGAAAGCGCCGCCGCGAACGGTATTGCTGAAGGAGTATTTTACTTCCGGCCTGAGGGTCCAGCGGTCTGTGCTGTTGGTTTCGATAAATTCGCCGCTGGCCTGGCGGTTCTTGGTTACGTTGGTGCTGGCTGTAAAGGTGAAATTGAAATCGATTGAATTTTTCAGCTCAGCTTTGTTGAATGGCCAGATGGGAATGCGGAAACCGGAGCGTTTAGAGTAATTGGCCGAGAACGAAAGGTCTGCACTTTCATTCAGACTTTCGCCGAGTTGAATTAGCTCGCCGTCAGAGTTGTTAGAAAATGTGATGTTGGAGCTGGTGCTGCGATTGACCTGAATATTGCCCGTGAAGCCGTTCTTAAAATTCAATGCGAGTTTACCGAGTGGGCGAAAATTGCTGCTGATATTTCTTGAATTGAGGTCGCTTTCGTTGCCGCGCCAATTCTCAGTTTTCTGGCCCGAATAGCCGTGGCTGAAGGTCACGTTTGTGAATATCTTGTCAAAGAGGGGCAGTTTGTTAAGGCCGGAGATGGACACCGTCCACTCCGGAAACGGAATATTGACATCTTTTTCTGCGAGAAAACTAACTGAAGTATTGCCGTTTGCCGTGGTGCCTGTACTGGTTGTTGCATTGCTCTGCTGGTCGCTTTGGTTATAGCGAAGCGACACATCTACGGCACGGCCAATGGCGATGCCAGAATTGACAGATATGGTCTGGGTGAGACCGGAAGAAAACAGGTTGCCGCTCACGCCTTCGGCTGTTCCGACGCCGGTCGAATCACCGCCAAACTGAAAATCCAGCCCCGGTTTCTTGTCAGCGGCCAGGCCAGCCTGGGTGTGATTTTCACGCTCTGAATAGGTGAATTGAATATCCTTAAACCCGGAGAAGAAATCGCCGACAAGCTTTAGCGGGTTGAAGGATGATCCGTCTCCGGATTCTGACTGTTGATACATATTGAATTCATTTCGCTGTGGATCGTCGCTGCCGCCGGGTCGGCCTCGCGGTCTGCGCCTTCCACCTCTGCTGCTGCCTTTGTCGCCGCCAAAGATGGAGCTGACCAATTGTTTCCAGCGGAAGTTGAAGTCTGCTGAACGGGTGACGTCGTTGCTGGCCCGCCGGCCGGTTTCAGCGTTTTGCAGCGGCGCGCTAAAGCGATAGTTTACATTATACTTGAAATTGTTGCTGAGCCAATCGAAGACATCCGGCGAATAGCTGGCCTGGAATTGTTGATTTTCATCGGTATCGTTGAAGTCCCACTCAAAAAAATCCTTAAGCTCCTGGTCCTTGAGCTGTGCTTGATGACTTCTGTTGTAGGTTAGACTCAGGTTTTCAAATATTTTCATGCTGGCGCGTACGCTGCGGTCAGAGGTAAACGTCAGGTTCCGGTCCGGCTCAGCGAGTTCGTCGGTGTTGCCAATGCGGTTTCTGCGCTCGCTTTCTACGCGGGTGCCTGTCATGCGTGCACTGATGCTTTGTGGCGTGTAGTAAAGCTTGGTTTCCTTGGCTTTGTTCAGCAGCGGCAGACCGGGCAACCAGGAAAACGGCTGAAAATAGTTGTTGCGGCCAAAATCAAGTCGCCAGTCAACATTGCCGTTCCAGCGCATATTGCTGTTGACCGGTGAACTTGGGGTCTTGCTGTTGTTGGCGGAACGGCCGATACTGAACGAGAAGTTATCGACGAGATTTTTAATGAAGAAATTCTTGGATTTTGCCGCACGTTTGAACGAGAGGTTAAAGCCGGTCTGGGTACTCACTTTCTCTACGCGGTTGCGCAGGATGGGATCATCGAGATCTGCGCCGGTGACCTCGCGGTCCTGTCCCGGGAAATATTTGGGAGTGCTGGTATTATCCCTGAAATTCACGGTCAGCGGCATGGAGATGCCAAGCGCCTGCGGCAGCATCTTGTCGATACTGATATTTGCATTCAAGCTACGGCTCAGGCTGTTGTCGCCAGAGCCAAATCGGGTTGCGACATTGTGAAAGTCGGCGTCTTTGCGTTCGATCTCAGCATTCACTGTGGCGAAGTCAGCAATGCGCAGGTCCATCCGACCGCGCATGGCCATGCCACGGTCCTGCTCGACATCCGAGAGCCGGAGTTCATTGAACCAGACCTCAATTATGCGGGATGTAGGAGAGGTTGTTGCGGAA
>CAZVSL010000366.1:3554-6697 GCA_964629935.1 uncultured Calditrichaceae bacterium
GTGGATGCACGTTCTTTAAACCCATCGTGAGCACACGTACGTTGGTAAAGGACGGCGTGCCTTTTACACTTAACCGTTTGGTGACGCCTTCTTGCTCTATCAGGCGCACGACGACATCGTTCTTTTCATCGTAAAAAACATTGGGGTCTTCATTAAAGGTCGTGTCAATGCTGGTAAATTCCAGGATCGCAAGTTCCATGTGGTTGCGTCTATCCCAGCCCGGAAAAACAGGCGAGCGGTACTCGTAATAATTGTTGTTGTTGGTGCCGAAGCGTACAAAATACTCGAGATAGCTCTTTGTCGTATCCGTCTCGTTGATGGGGAAGTGGGTGCCGAAGTTGTCGACGCCGTAAACGAACATCTTGAGCCGGTCGTAGTGGATGTAATTCTCGCCCTGGAACAAGCTTTTCTGGGCGACGCCAGCCAGGCCGCTATCCAGACCAACTGACTTGAGCACGAGAGATTGCTCGCGCGCCTGCACGCCGGTTACCTTGTCTTCTTCACCTTCGACGCCAATCTCCGCCAGCGTGGAAGCATAGAACGGACTTTCATGGGTGTTGAGCTGGGTAATGGCAAATTCCTCACCGACCTGCTCAGGAGGGGTGACCCCGGTTTGCAAGTCGAATTCATTGTTTGTCAGGCCGATTTCTTTCCACTCGCTGCCCACCAGGTTGATTTCAGCGATACTGATGCGAACAGCAGGATCGCCCGGCTGAAAACCAAGATCGTCGACCCAGATGCGTACAAACTCTATGAGCGTGGGCGACGGTGAGCCAACCTGGTTTGAGTCAGCGTTGGTTATAAACGGAATGCGGTAGAGCTTCCAGGGGCCGCCACGCTCGGGCGGATTATTGGGATTGCCGCCTACAATCAGAGAAGTGTCCGGACTATCCGGTTCCAACGATACCGAATAGGTATAGTAGTTGTTGGCCGGATCGAGGATACCATTTGCGTTGATGTCCTCGGTGTCCGGGAAACGGCCGCCTTCATCATTCTGACTATCTTCCGTACCGTTTATCGACATTACTGAGTTTTCAAAGAAAATATACTGATTGGTTGTATTGTAGAACCAGTCATCATAGCTCCAGGGCTCATCATGGTTCTTGATGCCGTCACGGTTCACATCCCAGAAGTCGAATTTGACGTTGGCGGCCGAGCTGTCCATGGTTGCGGGGTTGACAAGGGCCTCGGGCGTGACCTTTCTGGGGAAGTTCAAAACCGGCGGGTCCGGTTTGAAGACACCGTCTATGCCAGTGTCTTCTCCCTGATTGACATCGAGAACGCCGTTGCGGGGAACGTTCTTGTCTTCTGTATCCAAAACGTTGTTGGGGATAACATCTTCAGTGATGGTGCCAAGGTCGATGTGCAGACGGCCGCGGTCGCCTTGCACCATGATTTCGATAAACTTGGTTTGGGTCTGGTCAAAGAAACCAGCAGACAGGGCGCGCATCAAACCTGCCCACCGCGATGAGTCAGGCGTGTCATCGTTGGGGTTGAACAACTCCATAGTCAGAACGTGGGCTCTGTTCTGGGCCTGGCCGCCGGTTCGCGATTCCGTGTCACGATTGGGGAAAATGTCCTTAATATCAACCAGACCGATGGGATTATACCAGATGAAGTTGTTGAGACGATTGCGAAAGGAATGCACGCCGTCACGGGGCTGCGACGCCATGGTCCAATTTCTGCGTAATACACCGAGATTGACCGTTTTTTTCGCCGCCTCGAAATCATCGATATAGGCTACGCCTCTGGTGTCGTTGGTCTTTTCGTTGTTTAAGGTGTTCGGCGTTGGCATGACCTGGGCAATCTCGCCTTCCAGGTTGAGCGTGGTCCGTCCGCTTGCACGAATCATGGGCATGGCGTCGAAAGCGCGCCCAATGAAATTCGGATTGAATTGCAATTTGGAGTTGATATCCCAGACGATATTGCGCATGGGTCCGCGCCCGACCCGTACCTTTTGGTCAAGTGTGCTTTCGTTAAGATAGAGCAAAGTGCCGCCAATGAATGAATCGCGGCCGAGTTCGTATTCCGCACGCATGCCGAGGATAGTTTTCTTCTCCAGTTGGAACAACTGGTTGCGCTCATACGTGATATCGAGCTGCGCCGAGGGATTGGTCGCTTCTTCGTTGAGCATGATAAGCTGGCCGGAGAAGTAGTCTACGGTATAATCTCTGTCTTTCTGCAATACGCGACCGTCCAGGGTGACGACCTCTGAGCCTTCGATGACGTTGAAGCCGAGGTTGTACTCGGTGCCGCGATTCTGGGTCTTGACCGAGATATCGAACTGGCTGGCAAGCCGTATCTGGTTTTCATCGCTTTCATTGTAGATCTGAGGAATTCTTTTTTCATCCGGGAAATTTACGCCGATCTCGTTTTCTCCCATGAAATAGCCGATTGGATCGAAAGGCTGCAGGTCACGAAAATGCAGCTCGCCGTTTTCCAAATCCAAAATGTTGGCATCGATATCGATCACGCCGTCTGCACCCACGCCGCCATTCTGGTTGACTCGATCTAGGCCGAATACTTCAAGCCAGTTGCGGCCATCGGGAGCGACTTCCTGTGGCACGGCGCCTGATTCATCAAAGAAAATTTTGAGCTCAAATCCATCCTCGTTGATCCTGCGGCTGCCCAGGGAATAGACATGTTTCCAGGAAAGGTCCCAGGTCGGATAATCCGGATGGCCGATGCGGTCGCGAATGAGTTTGAGATTGATGCGGTCTTCCGTGCCGGTGGTGTCGCGCACGAAGTTGAGGTCGCCGAAGGAGTCGCCATCGCGGGTTTTGTAGGCCACAGCCAGAATTTCACCGGCAGCGAGTGGTTGATTCAGCCGAATCCAGCCCTGATCGTAGGAGACAAAATATTCGCCGGGGTCCATTCGCACAAATTGTCCCTGCGCGCGTTCGCCTTCTTTCGGCTCAAAGGCGCCTTCAATGACTTCGCCGGTAAACGTAGCCCGGCCTTCGATGACCTTGTCCGGATCATTGATATCGTTGTTTGGCGCAGCTTTGTATACATCGATGGAATCCGGCACGACGCCGATGCTGGGGTCTGCGATATGCACGCCGTCTGCACTAAAGCGGCGATATTGTTCACGGTATTCCAGGTCAAGGAAGAAGTATTGATCCTTAAGATAGCGGTAGTCA
>CAZVSL010000367.1:0-6688 GCA_964629935.1 uncultured Calditrichaceae bacterium
CTGGAGTCAACGTGTGCTCTTCCGATCTCGGACCCGCAGGATTTATCCTGTGGCGGAGGCGGCGATTTGTAAATAATGCAGGCTAGCGTTTTCCCTTTGTCTTTCTTTGTGTCGCTTTGTGACTTTGTGGTCACCCTTGTCCTTACCAGGATTTTGGTTTTTGTGTATAAAGACACGGTCCGCATTTATCGTTCTTCAGTTTCTGCTTGAATCATTCTGCCGCAATCATATCTTTCGGTCTCCACAAACTTTCACCCAGATAGACCGGGAGACGAACCATGCTTCTACATGACAAAATTGCTCTGGTAACCGGCGCCTCAAGTGGTATTGGCAGTGCGACTGCCATCCGATTCGCACAGGAGGGCGCAAAAGTCGCGTTGCTTGGCAGAAATCAGGAGGCCCTGCGCGAGACCCAAAATGAAATTAAAAAAGCCGGAGGCAGCGCCCACATCATCACCGCCGATGTTTCCCGGCCGGAGGCATGTGAGCGTGCTGTCGCTGATACCATCGACAAATTTCAGGCACTGGATATTCTCGTCAACGCCGCCGGCATCATCGGCGCCGGCGATATTACCTCTACAAGCTTGGAAGACTGGCGCACCATGATGCAGATCAACCTGGACGGCGTGTTTATGATGATGCAGCATGCCGTCCCGCACCTTGAGCGCACCAAAGGCTGCATTGTCAACGTTTCCAGCGTGACCGGTGTGCGTGCCTTTCCGAACGTGCTGGCGTACTGCGTCAGCAAAGCCGGCGTGGACCAGTTGACCCGCTGCACGGCCCTGGAGCTGGCGCCAAAAGGGGTGCGCGTCAATGCCGTCAATCCCGGCGTGGTGGTTACTCAACTGCACCGGCGCGGCGGTTTTGATGAGGACGCCTATCAGGCTTTCCTGGAACGCAGCAAGAGTTCCCACCCGCTTGGCCGTGTGGGCCAACCGGAGGAGATCGCCGAATCTATTCTTTATCTTGCTTCCGGGCAATCCGGCTGGATTACGGGTGTGACCCTTAGTATCGATGGTGGCCGGCATTTGACTTGTGCGCGGTGAGGGGCATGGATATGTATGATGGTATACGGTATAGGGTGTAGGGTTTGCGGTTGGCGACGGTCTTTACTTGACGCTGTCATTGGGCAGCTTCAGCGCCTGCAGCCGGTTATTGCCGAAATCGAGCACATATATTGTCTCGCCGTTGATGACGATATCGGCCGGTCGTTCAAACTCGCCCGGGCCGCTGCCTTGCCGCCCAAATTCAAACAGAAACTCACCGCCGGTGCTGAATACCTGAACTCGGTGGTTGTAGAAATCGACAGCAAACAAGCGCTGTGAGGGGTCAACTGCCAGCGCATTGACGACATTGAACTCGCCCGCTGCCACGCCTTTTCTGCCCCACATTTGCAGGTGCTTGCCCGAGGCATCGAGTTTTTGAATGCGGTGGTTATAGGCATCGGCTACGAATATGTGGCCGTTCCTATCAACGACCGCATCAGTCGGATAATAAAGCTGGCCAGGTTCGTGACCCTCGCTTCCGATTGTCAACAGAACGTCCGCCGTGCTATCCAAAACTTGTACACGATGATTATAAAAGTCAGCAATCAACATCTCGCCATTGTGGCCGAAGCTCACTGACGCGGGCGCATCAAACCGTCCCTTCGCGCTTCCCGATTGTCCGAACATGTATTGCGGATTGCCATCAGCATCGAATATGTGAATGCGGTCTTTGCCAAACTCCGGCACATAGACCAGCCCGGCATCACTCACGGCCAGGTGCATGGGACGGACCAGACCCTCTGAGTCCGAGCCGCCGTTTCCCCACTTCGTGACAAAGACGCCGTCTTGTGTAAATTTTTGAATCCTGTTATTGCCGGTATCAGCGACATAGAGGTGACCGGCGGGTCCTTGCGCAAGGCCTACGGGCTGATTGAATTGTCCGGGCGCGCTTCCGGACCCGCCCCAGTGCTGTTTGAATTGAAGTGTGGCTCTCTCCGAAACACCGCCGCATCCCAAAAAGATCAGGAGCACGGCAACGAAAATGTCTTTGCCTGTTTTCATGCGCATGATATCCTCGCGTCCGGTTAACACCCAAACGAACCGTCTCTGGTCATTCTGCAGAAAGTCTGTTATCAATGAAAATCGGTGTGCATCCGTGCTCCAAACATCTTTGGCTGCGCCTGGCCGCGCCGGGTTGATCCCGTCTGGCTACCCATAAAAATCAGCATTGAGTCGATCTTTTTAAATTTGGCGACTTTAACGGTCAAAAAATAAGAATCCGTGCTCCAACCGCCAGCGCCCAGTCCGTGGCGAGCTGTGTCCCGTTCGGCTCATTCACAATGGGATATTGAAAAGAGGCTTCCACAAGCCACCGCCGGCCGCCGATGTACTGTAATCCGGGAGAGACAAAGATGGTCGTTCCGCCCGAGCTATCTATCTGCTGACCGTCCACGCTGTTCTTGGCTGAAGTCGAGCCATTGATCTCGAAAAACCCATTGAGCTGCGGCGACGGATAAGTTTCATAAACCGCCGGCAGCAGACGATATGCAAACGCAACATTGTAAGACCCGCTGTTGCCGTAGTCGATTCGTCCTTTCGATGTATTCAAGGTGTAGATTCCCTCTCCATACACACCAACACGGTTCTTGACCCAGCCGGCGACCATTGACAGCGCATAATCGGTCGAGCCTGTGCCCAAGGGCGGCGAGTCAGTATCGTCGCCGGTTGGCAGCTTTAGCGTCACCTTTGCAGCCACGCGAAATGTCTCGAGCTTGCGGTCGTGCTGGAACAGCAGATATTTCAGGAAGACACTTACATCCCCGATTCCGAAGTTTGAGGCTGTTTGTGAGCGGGAATCCAGCTCAGCATCGATGAACGGCACGGTTGTCCCGACTTGCAGTTTTGCGCTAAAAAGATTGTACGGCACACTCAGAGGCGTCACCCTGACAGTCGCTTTGCGCTCCAAATCGTCAATGATCTCTTCGCCATCCTGCCGCAGCGTTGCCATCCGTATGAATTTTGCAAACGTTCTGACACCGCGACCTTCTAATCCAAGCATGATTGGCGTATCCGTGTTGATCGGCGGGCCCTGCGCCTGAACATCGGCAAACAGAACCAGAAACGGAAACAAGCTTAGTAGAAAGACAAGTCTCATTCCTCAAGCTCAGCCTGATATCCAATATCCTGTATGGCCTGAACAAACTTTGCTCTTGCAAAGGTGCTGTCTGTGCATACAAACGTAGCTCTGCCAGTCTGAACATCAATGTCGAGATCATCAACGCATTCGATCTTCCCGAGGGCGTCAGCAATGCGTTTGCTGTCCTCTTTCTGCTTCATTCCTTCAATACTAAGCGAGAGAAGGTACCCTCCGTTGTCCAACTTGACCACCATGTCTCGCGGCGTGAAACCCGCTTCTTTCACGCTCGCCCTGATATCGTTCTTGTCGATGCTGGATACGTCGTCAAAGGTCAATAGCGCAACGCCTTCATTGACCTTGATTTCCAATCCTGTCACGCCATCGATGGATTTGAGCTTTTTTTCAAGCCCAAAGGCACAGAAAGGACAGGACAAACCATCGACGCGAACGCTGACCTGCGGCCGGTCGCCAGCGCCAGTCATGGCAAAGAAAAGCATGGCGATAAACGCAGCGCCCAGAGAAGGACGGGAAAGTGGATTTTTCATACTGTTGTCCTTATCGAAATGCCGGTTCATTCGAATCTACCGAAGTAGTAATAGAATATAATGTCTCGACTATAGTACAGAGTCAAGCTATTTTTTCAGAAGTTACGGATAAGCCAGATAACTCTCCAAACACACTTGCATTTGTTGTCCTGAAACACTATCTTGTAATAACTGTTTTCCAAAAGCAATGTGACGGTACGGAGGGACAAATGCTGATGATGGAGCTGAGGAGAAACCTGACTAATTATTCAGGTGACGTGACATTCCCCACCATAAATCGTTATTTCCTGCAGCCCTCTCCAGACGACCCTTCCTCAAATAATTCTTAAGTCAAACAAATCTCTTAAAATCTATCGAAGATAATTCTTCCATCACCATATATGCTGTAAGGAGGGCGTTATGCAATTGGATAACAACCGATCTGTGCAAGACGGCTGGCAGAAAGGCATTTGCGGTATCTGCCCCGCAGGCTGTTGGGTCGAGGTCAACAAAGAAGCGGGAAAGATCGTTGATATACGACCGGACGAATCCCATGCCCTCGGCATGATTTGTCGGCGCGGGCAACACTCACCCGAAATCATTTACTCCGAGCACCGGCTCAAGTACCCGATGAAGCGTGTTGGTCCCAAAGGCACGCATGAGTTCGAGCGCATTTCATGGGATGAGTCCTACGATATCATTGTTGATAACCTAAACAAAATCAAGAAAGAATCCGGGCCGGAGGCGGTTTCCATCTACACCGGTCGGGGCGCCTTCGAGCTTTCTCTTTGCGATATGTTTCAGCCTAAAGGTGTGGCGGTATCATCGGCGTCGAATGTGCTGTTTCCCTTTGGTTCGCCGAACACCATGGGCGTGGGCGCCCTGTGTTATGTCTCCTTTGCCATGATTGCGCCGCACGTGACCATGGGCCGCATGCTGGTCAACATGTTCACTGATATGGAAAATGCGGAAATGCTGGTCGTCTGGGGCGCGAATCCGGCCACGGACTCGCCGCCGCTCGATATGCACCGGCTGGAAGCAGCCGCCAAACGCGGCGCCGATATCGTGGTTATCGATCCGCGGCGCACGGATACGGCAACACGTACCGGTGCGCAGTGGGTTCCCATTCGTCCCGGTACAGACGGCGCTCTGGCTCTGAGTATGATCGAAGTGATGTTCGACGAAGATATCTACGATGAGGACTTTGCTGAGAACTGGTGCCACGGTTTTGACGAGCTGCGAACCTACACACAACACTTTCGGCCGGAAGTGGCTGAGAACATCACCGGCGTGCCGGCTGACACCATCCGAGACCTCACCAGACGCATCTGCCACGCCACCGGAGCGTGCCCGGTGATGTATACCGGGCTGGAATATTCCAACAGCGGCATCCAGGCCATCCGCGCCGTGCTTTCGCTGTTTGCCCTCGCCGGTCAGCTCGACGTCCCCGGCGGCATCGGGCTTGCCATGCTGAACACGCACTTTCCCGTCAACCGTTCCTGTAACCAGAAGAACCCGAATCTGGACCTGGCAGTCGCGCGCGACAAAGTGCCCATTTACAGCGACTATCGCGGTGAATCCCACGCCAGCGGTCTGGTGGATGCCGTGCTCAACGGCGACCCCTACCCTATTCGCGGCCTCATCATTCACGGCGCCTCGCTGCTCACCTCCTGGCCGCAGACGCCGATTTGGCGTGAGACCCTCTCCAAACTCGATTTCCAGGTTAGCATCGACCGCCAGATGACGGCAGATGCAGCTTATGCCGATGTCGTCTTGCCGGCAACTACGATGTTCGAGATCGATTCCTATATGGTTTATGGCCCGATTTTCAGATTGCGGGAGAAGCTCATCGAGCCGGTTGGCGAGGCGCGCAACGATTACCTCATCATGGCCGAGCTGGCAAAACGGTTGGGATATGGCGATCTTTATCCGCAGACTGAAGAAGAGCTGATCCGCTTTGCGCTGGAAGGCTCCGGTTACACACTCGAGCAGGTGCGCGAGGCTGGCGGTTGGGTCAAACTGCCAACGCCAATGATGGAATACAAGAAATGGCAAAAAGGCGGGCTGCGCGAAGACGGCAAGCCGGGTTTTGACACGCCAACCGGAAAGTTCGAGCTCTGGTCTACGGTGCTGGAAGATTACGGCTATGAACCTTTGCCCAAATACACAGAACCGAAAGAAGGGCCACAGGCGAACCCGGCGCTGGCGAAACAATTTCCGCTGGTGTTCAATTCCGGCGCGCGGCCGCATACGGATTTTCGCTCGCAGCATCATGGCATCAAAGGCTTGCTCAAAGATAACCCGGAGCCAACTGTTGAGCTCAATTTTGAAGACGCGGCTGAGCGCGATATCAAAAGCGGCGATCTGGTGCAGGTGCAGACGCCACGCGGTTCCGTGCAGTTCCGCGCGCGCGTCACAGACAACATTGCCAAAGGTTCAATCGAATGCAATATGGGCGGCGGTTGCGCCGTCGGGCCAAAAGAGTGGCGGGAACGCAACGTTAACGAGCTGACTGATATCACCAATTATGACGAGATTTCCGGCTTTCCGGTTTACAAAGCTCTGCTGGCACAGGTTACGAAAGTTGAAGCCGGTACAAAACGCGACAAGAACAACGTCGATCGCCAGGCAGATGCCTGCGGACCGGTCATGTTCGGCGATGCGCAACAGCAGAAAAAGCCGGCCCGCCGCATCTATCTTGACAACAATGCCACGACACAGGTTGACGAGCAAGTCAGGGAGGCTATGCTACCATATTTATCAGGCCAGCATGGCAATCCCTCCAGCATTCACGGTACGGGTCGTGATGCCAAAGAAGCAGTCGAAAATGCACGCCGGCAAATCGCCAAGCTCATCAACGCGCGGCCGCGACGGATTATCTTCACCGGCGGCGGCTCAGAGGCGGATAACCTGGCGCTCAAGGGTGTGGCGTTCGCAAATCGGGATAAAGGCAATCACATCATTACCACCACCATCGAACACCCGGCGATTCTGGGAGCGTGCCGTTTTCTCGAAAAGATCGGTTACAAGGTGACATACCT
>CAZVSL010000368.1:0-6686 GCA_964629935.1 uncultured Calditrichaceae bacterium
TATCGGTGACGGGTGAGTGTCATCGTCAGGGGATATGCCACGCGCTAAGAAGATGAAATCAGCCGATTTTTCACTGTGGTCAGCACGCCAGCCGAGTCAGCCCCGCTTCACCCGCGATGGCGACGGCCTGTCGATACTCGGCGCTTGTTGTGGGCCGGTTTATGTCCTCATAGCGTTGCGTTTTGTACGCAGGTCGGTATTGACTCATGACATTGACATAGGTTCGTGGGGAAAGCTCGCTGGCGACCCACTGCATGATGGCGCGTGTGCCTTCGAGATCGCCGGGCATAACAAGATGGCGCAAAAGCAGGCCGCGCTGAGCCAGCCCCTTCTCGTCCAGCGCCAGATCGCCAACTTGCCGGTGCATTTCCTTTATCACGCTTCTGGCGGTCCTGGGGTAATTGTCCGCCTTGAGATAGCGGCTTGCCTTCGCCTCGTCCCAGAACTTGAAATCCGGCATGTAGACATCGACGATGCCATCGAGCAATTGTATGCTGTCGAGCGAATCATAAGACCTGGTGTTGTAGACGATCGGCAGGCGCAGTCCTTCCTCAACGGCAAAAGGCAACGCTTCGAGAATTTGGGGCACAACATGCTCAGGCGTGACGAAGTTTATGTTGTGGCAGCCCTGTGCCTGCAACGCAAGCATCATTTCCGCCAGTTGTTTAGGCGAAACTTCATCGCCGGCAGCGCGCTGGCTGATATCAAAATTCTGACAAAAGACACATTTGAGATTGCAATTCGAAAAGAAGATCGTACCGGAGCCATTCCAGCCGCGCAAACAGTCTTCCTCGCCAAAATGAGGGAAATAGGAGCTCACTACAGCGCGGCGGCCGCTGCGGCACACGGCAAAGGCATCGTCCAGACGATTGACATGGCAATCATGCGGACAAACCGTACATGATCGCAAGAGAGCCAGGGCCCTTTCCACTTTGTCATACAGTTTGGCGCTTTGATAGGTCTTAATGTAGGCTGGTTCAAAACTCACCGTGTTTCCCGTCATTTTTGTACATATTGGGCGTATTCCGAGGCTTTGTCCGCTCTTCCCCATTTTTCATACATAGCATACACCCGCTGCAACACATTCTTTGTGCGAATATCTTCGTCGCCGAAGCTCTTCCGCATGAGAGTCAGGCTCGGGAGGATAAGCGATTCGGCCTCCTGGAATTTTGACAGTGAGGCCAGACACTCCGCCAGAATACTCTCTGCCTGTGCTGTACGCCAGTGGCCTTCGGGCAGACCGTTTTTTCGCAACTGCAGGGCTTCGCGCAGATAAGGTTCAGCCCTGGCAGATTGGCCGCGCTGCATCAGCACCCGTGCCAGCCCGATCAGAGGGTGTGCGATGTTGGGATGTTTGGCCGGCAGGGTTTGCCGGTGCAATTGCAGAGATTCCAGAAAGAGCTTTTCCGCCTCTTGCAAATTGCCCTGCGCCTGCAACACAGATGCCAGCCCGGTCAGGGGTACAGCCACCGTCGGATGGTTGGCGCCCAGCATTTTTCTGCGCACGGCAATGGCCTCGCGGTACATCTCTGCCGCTCCATCCAGATCGCCCTTTTCCCGCAGAAGCACCGCCAGGTTGTTGAGGCTCGAGGTGTAGTCCGGATGATTTTCACCGAGTATTTTGCGACGCATAGCCAGCGCCTGCCGCTGCAGCTTCTCCGCTTCATCCCAGTTGCCCATCACGCGCGCCAGGTTGGCGCGGTTGCTGAGATTGGTCGCCAACTGCCGGCTTTCCTCGCCATAAACGAGTTTATGCAGTGCCGATGCCTGGCGATAGAGTGAGTCTGCCTCAGCATAACGACCCTGGGCATGGCGCACGGTCGCAAGATTCTCGCTGGACTCTGCAACGGACTCATGTTTCGGACCAAATAGTTCGCGGCGCGCCGGCAGCACCTCAGCATAGATGACGCCGGCGGAATCATATTCTCCGGCCTGGTAGTGCACATCGGCGAGGTCTTGCAAACTTTGGATAGTTTTCGTATTCATGTCACCCAATTTCTGGCGCCGCACAGCCAGCACTTCACGATGGATTGCTGCGGCTGCCTGATACTCGCCCTGTTCTTTCTTGATCACGCCAAGATCACTCAGGCTCTCGTTTACATCAGGATGGCCGGGCTGATACAATGTTTGGCGCAATGCCAAAGCGCGCGCAACCATGGTCTCAGCCTCATCAAAAAGTCCCAGGCTTTCATACACCATACCGATAACATTCATCATCTCCGCTTGCACTTCCGGTTGGTCCGCAAGCTCGCGCTCGATGCGCTCAGCGCCTTCGTCCAGTATTTCGCGCGCCGTTATCTCATTGCCCTTCGCCTGGCTCGGATCTGACAGCTCAAACAGATCTTGCAGAAATTGCGAAACCTGCTCTGCCTTTTGCGCCTCCAGCCTGGCTTTGTCTCTTTCCGAAGCGAGCTGATGGGTGTAGAAACCTGTCAGCGCAGTGATGAGCAAGACAGCAGAGACAGCGATGCTCACGCCGGTCCGATGTCTGCGCACAAACTTTTGCAGCCGGTAGGAAAATGTATCGGCTCTGGCGAGCACGGGCTGACCGCTGAGATAGCGCTGCAAATCTTCAGCAAACTGGGCAACAGAGCTATAGCGGCGCTCCGGTTCTTTTCGCAATGCCATCAAGCAAATATTGTCGAGGTCGCCGTTCAACTGCTTACGCAAACGCTGCGGTTGCGTGGCCCGATTCGCGCAAACCGTAGCCAGATCCCTGTGTGGCTCGACTTGTCTGGCATCGCGGTCGAGGCGGCGCAGGCGCGTACTCGGCCGTTCAACATCTGTGGTGGATATGATGCGATCTATTTCGGCCGGCGATCTTTTATGCGAAAAATCGAATGGCCGCATGCCGGTAAGAAGTTCATAGAGCACCACGCCCAGGGCATAGACGTCCGAGGCAGTGGTGAGCGGCGCGCCCTGAATCTGCTCGGGCGAAGCGTATTCCGGGGTCATGATATGCTGGCCCGTGCGCGTCAACGCCGGCAGGCCCGGGAGCAATGAACCGCCGTCTGCTATCATTTTGGCGATGCCAAAATCCACCAGTTTGACGCTGTCATCTTGCGTGACGAGGATATTGGCCGGCTTGAGGTCTCGATGCACCACCAGGGTGCGATGTGCATACTGCACAGCCTGACATACGGTGAGGAACAAGTGCAGGCGCTCGGCGATCGTCAACCGCTTCGCATCACAATAGGCATCGATGGGCTGGCCGTCGACATATTCCATGGCAAAGTACGGCTGCCCATCTTCTGACAGTCCGCCATCGAGCAGGTGTGCAATGTTGGGATGCTGTAGTTGCGCCAAAATCTGGCGTTCGCTGCGGAAGCGCTGCAGGATATCCTGCGAATCCATCCCGCGCTTGATCAGCTTGAGCGCGACACGTTGGTCAAAATCCCCTTTCACACGCTCTGCGAGATAGACATCGCCCATGCCGCCAGCCCCGAGCAACCGCACAATGCGATATGGCCCGATTTGCTTGCCCTGCATACTCAGGTCTGAATCAGCTTCGAGAACCTGAATGACATGGCCATCCAGAAGCGGATGCGTGGCAGCGTCGGCTTCCAGCAGAGAAACCAGCTCCTGATACAAACCAGGCTTCTGTTCAGAAATTGCCCTGAGAAATTTTTCACGTTTTTCGCCGGACAGTTTGACCGCTTCGTCAAACAGCACTTCGATTCTTTGCCAGTCAGCCTGCGGGATAGTCTTGCTCATGGTCGCCCCAATTCCCTGCTCATCCATGCGCGCGCCAAACGCCAGTCTCGCCGCACCGTAGGCACGGACACAGCCAGCACCTCGGAAATTTCCTCGTGAGTCAGGCCGCCGAAGAAACGCAGCTCTACCACTTTGGCCTGACGTTCGTTCAGTCTTGCCAGCTCGGAGAGCGCCTCGTCCAGACGCACGATATCTTCCGCTGCGGTTTCACGCGGATGGTTTTGCTCGTCATAGGTTATCAGCGTTGCGCCGCCGCCCCGCTTTTGTGCCAGTTTCTGATTGGCGTAATTGATCAGGATACGCCGCATGGCCTGCGACGCTATACCAAAAAAATGCGCCCGGTTCTGCCAGGTTACACTCTTCTGATCGATTAGCTTAAGGTAAGCCTCATGCGCCAAAGCTGTGGGATTCAAAGTGTGACCACCCCGCTCCCGACGCAGGTGTATCTGTGCCAGGTTACGCAGCTCGTCATAGACCACAGGCATGAGCTTGTCCACAACAGTGCGACTGCCATCGCTGATCTCCGACAACATCCTTGTTATTTCCGCAGGACTTGACATCAGGACGATACTTTATTCATTTCATTCATGGATTTCTTTTTACCACTAAGACACGAAGGAACACACAAAGACCACAAAGGTGCTTTATTGAGATAGTAATCTCATCTTCTCGCATATTCTCTTCGTGTTCCTTTGTGTTTTACTGGTGACTTCGTGGTTGGAGCTTTTGCTCTTTATTCCCAGCGCGGCCAGGCCGCATGGGCCGATTTACTTCTCATTCTTTGCATTCTATTGCAAAGAATGAGAAGTAATAACATAATCCTCCACAGGTGGACACGCGCACATGAGATTGCGGTCACCGTAGACATTGTCCACTCGAGCGACCGGCGGCCAGAACTTGCTATCTCTGAGATAGGACAAGGGATAGGCTGCTTTCTCGCGCGCATAAGCATGCGGCCAGTTGTCAGCGACGCATTCTTCTGCCGTATGTGGTGCATTCTTCAGCACATTTTTCTCTTTGTCTGCCTTACCGCTTTCAATTTCGTCGATCTCTTTACGGATCTCGAGCATGGCATCGCAGAAGCGGTCAAGCTCGTCTTGGGACTCGCTTTCTGTCGGCTCCACCATCATGGTGCCGGGCACCGGAAACGAAACGGTCGGGGCGTGAAAGCCGTAATCCATCAATCGCTTGGCAACGTCTTCCACTTCGACATTCGACTTGGCTTTGAAGGGGCGCAAGTCGAAAATCATCTCATGCGCCACGCGGCCCTTTTCACCAGTGTAAAGCACCGGAAAGGCAGCCTTCAGTCTCGCTTCGATATAGTTGGCGTTGAGTATGGCGTACCTGGTCGCATCCACCAGACCCTGACGGCCGAGCAATTTGATGTAAGCCATCGATATAATCAGGATGCTCGAGCTGCCCCAGGGTGTCGCCGAAACTGCCGTGATACCCTTCTCGCCTCCCACGCCTTCGACAAGCGGGTGTTTGGGCAGATAAGGCGCCAGGTGCTCTGCCACAGCAATCGGTCCCATGCCGGGGCCACCGCCGCCGTGCGGAATACTGAATGTCTTGTGCAGGTTCAGATGGCACACATCCGCGCCGATGATAGCCGGATTGGTCAGCCCAACCTGAGCATTGAGATTGGCGCCATCCATATAAACCTGGCCGCCGTTGTCGTGGACGATCTCGCAGATTTGGCGAATACGGCTTTCAAAGACGCCGTGCGTGGAAGGATAAGTAACCATCAGCGCGGCCAGACGGTCTTTGTGCGCCTCAGCCTTGCTGCTCAAATCCTCCACATCGATGTTGCCGCGCTCGTCGCACTTAACGATGACGACCTGCATACCGGTCATCACCGCGCTTGCCGGGTTGGTACCGTGTGCGGACGATGGGATGAGCACCACATTCCGGTCATGGTCGCCGCGGTCTTTGTGGTATTCACGAATAACCAGCAGACCGGTATACTCACCCTGTGCGCCTGAGTTTGGCTGCAAAGACACCGCCTGCAAACCTGTGATTTCGGATAACGCAGCCTCCAGCTCTTTAAAAATTTCTGCGTATCCGGTTGCCTGCTCTACCGGCACAAAGGGGTGCAATGAACTGAATTCAGGCCAACTGATCGGCAACATCTCAGCCGCAGCGTTCAGCTTCATGGTGCAGGAACCCAGCGGTATCATGGAGGTAGTTAACGACAAGTCGCGCTGCTCCAGTTTCTTGATGTAGCGCATCATCTTGGTTTCGGAGTGGTAGGTGTTGAACACAGGATGCTCAAGATAGCTGCTTGTGCGCATCAATGGTTTGGGAAAGCTCAGCTCCAGATTCTGGACATGGCTCTCAAAATCGATGCCCTGCGTAAACATGCCGGCTGCCTGTCCGAAGACGTTGAGAATCTTCTGCACATCTTCCGGCTGTGTGGTTTCATCCAGCGCGATGCCGACCTGCTTTTTGTCGATGTAGCGGAAATTGAGCCCGGCATCCAAAGCTGATTTGCGCAGCTCCTGCATGCTCTGGCCGAAGGGGTTGAGCTGAATTTTTAGCGTGTCGAAATAGGTTTCGTTGGTTTGCTTGTATCCCAATTTGGTGAGCTCGTTTTCCAGAATGCGGGCATGCGCGTGCACACGCTCGGCAATCCTTCGCAGACCCTGCGGGCCGTGATAGACTGCATACATGCTGGCCATGATTGCGAGCAAAGACTGGGCGGTACAAATATTCGAGGTCGCTTTTTCACGGCGAATATGCTGCTCGCGCGTTTGCAGCGCCATGCGAAAGGCCGGCTTTTCATGCCGGTCGACGGAAACACCGATGATCCGGCCCGGCATCTGGCGTTTGAATTCAGCCTTGGTGGCGAAAAAGGCGGCGTGCGGGCCACCGTAACCGAGCGGCACACCAAAGCGCTGCGACGAGCCAACGACGACGTCGGCGCCCATTTCACCCGGAGGCGTCAACATCGTCAGACTCAGCAAGTCGGCAGC
>CAZVSL010000369.1:0-6685 GCA_964629935.1 uncultured Calditrichaceae bacterium
ATGCACGAATCCGGCAATTCAGTGACGGCGAGATCTGGGTCAAATATGACCAGAATATCCGCGGCGCTGACGTATTCATCGTACAGTCAACGCATTCACCGTCAGATAACATCATGGAGCTCCTGATCATGCTGGATGCAGCCAGGCGCGCCTCGGCGGAGCGCATCACGGCTGTCATTCCGTATTTCGGATATGCGCGCCAGGACCGTAAGGACCAACCGCGCGTCTCGATCACGGCCAAGCTTGTGGCAAATTTGCTGACCACTGCCGGCGCAGATCGAATACTGACGATGGATCTGCACGCGCCGCAAATACAGGGCTTCTTTGATATTCCGGTGGACCACCTGTACTCTGCGACCATTTTTTGCGATCATTTCCGCGACATGAATGTGCCAAACCTGACCGTCATCTCACCGGATGTCGGCGGCATAACCATGGCGCGCGCCTATGCCAAACGCCTGAACGCGCCGCTCGCTATCATCGACAAACGGCGCCCGAAGCCCAATGAAGCAGAGATCGTTAACATCATCGGAGAGGTGAAAGGGCGCAACATATTGATTATCGATGATATCGTCGATACAGCCGGCACGCTGTGCCATGCAGCAGCGGCGCTGAAGAAAAACGGCGCCGAAAATATCTACGTTGCATGTACGCATCCTCTTTTGTCCGGCCCGGCCATCGACCGGCTTGATGAGGCGCCGATCACGAAGATGAAAGTGACAGACTCGGTTCAGATACCGGAAGAAAACAAAATAGATAAAATTGATGTCCTGACCGCTTCCAATATGTTCGGAGAAGCGATCAAAAGAATACATGGTGAAGAATCAATCAGTTCTTTGTTTGATTAAATTTTGGAGAGAAGACGAATGGCGGAACTTGTTTTACAAGCTGAAAAAAGAGACGATTTTGATAAGAAAGAAACCAAACGATTGCGGCGCGCCGGGCGCATTCCCGCAGTGTATTACATTCACGGCGAAGAATCTGTGCCCGTTTCCATCGACGGAAAAGAATTCCGCGATGTATTGGGCGCCGATTCCAGCATCATCGATCTGAGTGTCGGTCGCAAGAAGCTGAAGTGTGTTGTTCGTGACATCCAATGGCACCCGGTTAGCAGCGTACCGCTGCACGTCGATTTCCTGGGCGTCAAACTCACAGAGAAGCTTACGGTCACAATTCCGGTGCATCTTGTCGGAAATCCCATCGGTGTCAAAGATTCGGGCGGCATCCTGCAACAGGAGCTACGCGAGCTTGCCATCGAATGTCTGCCGCTGGATATACCGGAACATGTGGAGGTGGATGTTTCGAATCTGGATATCGGTGATGGCATACATGTTAGCAATATCACGCTGGAGGGCGTAGAAATTTTGACAGACCCCGAACAGTCTGTAGCGATCATCAGACCGCCATCGATCATCAAAGAGCCGACGCTTGAGGAAGAAGAGGAAGGCATTACCGAACCGGAGCTTATCGGTGAGGAAGAAGATGAGGAGAAAGCAGAGGACGAAGAGACCACCGAATAACGGCATCAGTGCGGCAGGCAACCACCCTCAACTATGCAGGACACATTAGTTCTGGTTGGCCTGGGTAATCCGGGATGGCGCTATAAACGAACGCGACACAACGTCGGCTTCATGGTGATCGACGAGCTGAGACGGCGGTCCACCGTGCTTTCACGCCGCAAAACAAGTAGATATGAGTATTACGAGATTGATTTGAATTCAAACAAAAGGGTTGTTCTGGTAAAGCCGAAAACATTCATGAACAGAAGTGGAGAAGCGGTGGTAGACGTTGTTGCAGAATTTGCCATACCTTTGAATCATCTCCTCATTATTTCGGACGATTTCAACCTTCCTTTCGGCAGTCTTCGTTTCAGACCAAAAGGCAGCGCGGGTGGCCATAACGGCCTGAAATCAGTCATCGCGAGCCTGAATGACCAGATATTCCCACGGCTGCGCCTGGGAATTGGTGGGGAGGACGGAGAAGATGTCGTAAAGTTCGTATTGAGTAAATTCGCTCGACATGAGCGCGCCGCTCTAACGGCGTTCATTGCGCGTGCAGCGGATGCATGCGCGTTTTTTGTTAAGAACGGGATCACAAAATCCATGAACCAATATAATTAGCTTTGACTTAGGGTAAAAAGATTAAGGAGGATTTTCATTGATAATACCGATCATCGCGAGTTTGATTGCGCTGGGATTTGTCGCGTATCTTAGCATGGATGTGATAAGAAAAGATCCGGGCAACGCCCGCATGGTAGAGATTTCGAAAGCTGTGCAGGAAGGCGCAAAAGCCTTTCTGAAACGTGAGTATAGTTACATCGGCATCTTTGTTTTGGTGATTTCCGTTTTAATCGCTTTGGCGCCAACCTTCTCTGACGTGGCGCTCGGTTGGAGAACTTCAGTGGCATTCATAGTCGGCGCTTTTGCTTCCACGCTTGCCGGCTATGTCGGCATGAGTATCGCAACGCGGGCGAACAGCCGCACGACTCAGGGGGCATTAGTTGGCGGCCTCAAGGGGGCGCTCGGCATCGCAGTTGCCGGCGGCGCCGTGATGGGTATGAGTGTTGTCGGGCTCTCGTTGCTGGGGTTGTGTATCATGTTTATTGTTTTCGAAGGCGAGCCTACAATTATCAATGGCTATGCCATGGGCGCCAGCCTGGTCGCGCTGTTTGCACGTAGCGGCGGAGGCATCTTCACCAAGGGCGCTGACATGGGAGCGGACCTGGTCGGCAAGGTCGAAGCAAACATCCCCGAGGATGACCCCCGCAACCCGGCCGTGATCGCCGACAACGTTGGCGACAACGTCGGTGATGTCGCAGGCCTGGGCTCGGACCTTCTTGAATCCTACGTTGAATCAATCATTGCTGCTTTGGCCATTGCAGCGTTCATCGGACTGGCCACAGACAGCCTGCAGATGATCCCGTTCTATATCGCCAGCGCCGGCATCATTGCTTCGATTTTGGGCATCATTTATGTGCGCATTACCGGCAAAACAAACCCGCAGGGCTCGCTGATGGGCGGCACCTACGTCAGCGCCATTCTAACCGCAATCGCTACCTATTTCATCGTGAGCAAATTCGGAACCGAGTTTGTTGAAGATGGTACTAGTTATTCCAAAATGGGGCCGTTTTATGCCACCATGGCAGGTGTGCTGTCCGGTATAATCGTTGGTTTTTTCAGTGAATATTATACGTCGGACAAATACAACCCGGTCAAACGGTTGGCGAGTGATTCCCAGAGCGGACCGGCGCTGACGGTCACAGGTGGCATGTCGATCGGCATGGCGTCGACGGCCGGACCGGTCTTGGCGCTGGCGCTTGCAGTCTTGGCATCGTACCATTTTGCCGGTATCTATGGCGTTGCTATGGCTGCCCTTGGCATGCTCGCAACAACCGGCATGGTGGTGGCAGTGGATTCTTACGGACCGATCGCAGACAATGCCGGCGGCATTGCGGAAATGGCAGAGCTCGATCCGAAAGTGCGAGAGATTACCGATAATCTTGATTCGGTCGGCAATACAACGGCCGCCATCGGGAAAGGGTTTGCCATTGGCTCAGCAGCTTTCGCTGCTCTTGGGCTGCTTGTAGCATATATGAAAGCCGCTCAGGTAGATGTTGCAGATATCAAGAGTCCGACGGTCTTGGCAGGTCTGCTTATCGGCGGCATGTTTCCATTTTTGATTTCTTCGATGTTGTTCAAGGCAGTCAGCAAGGCTGCTTTCAAAATGATCGAAGAGGTGCGCCGGCAATTCAAGGAGATCCCTGGTTTGATGGAAGGCAAAGTCCTGCCTGACTCAGCAAAGTGTGTTGATATCAGTACCACTGGCGCCATTCAGGGCATGCTGGTGCCGGGTTCCATGGCGATTGTTACACCGGCGATCATCGGCTTTTGGCTTGGTCCGGCGGCGCTTGCCGGCCTGCTTGTTGGAGCGCTGGTCACTGGTGTGATGCTTGGCATTCAGATGGCCAATTCCGGCGGCGCTATGGACAACGCCAAGAAGTTCATCGAAGAAGGCAACTACGGCGGTAAAGGCTCAGATACGCATAAAGCAACGGTGATCGGCGACACGGTGGGAGACCCGCTGAAAGATACCGTTGGTCCATCCATAAACATATTGATTAAGTTAATGGCAGTCATTTCTTTGGTATTGGCGCCATTATTTGTACAGTAATCCAATGACTAGGAGGTGTGACGAGAGTTGCAAAAGTATGAAACTACAATAGTGCTCGATTCCCTGCAGAAGTCTGATGATATGCAGGCGACTGTCACCAAGATCGAGAATTTCATCAAGAATCACGGTGGCAACATTCTGAACCGGGAAGAATGGGGCAAGAAGCGACTTGCTTATGAGATCAATCGTAAGCAATATGGCAACTATATTCACTTTCTTTTTGAAGCGCCGAGTGACCTGCCTGGATTGTTGGAGCGCGAGTATAGACTCGAAGAGGCCATTCTGCGCTATCTGACGGTTAAGGCGGACCCCAGGAACTACCCTGAAGAAAAGGCTGAAGAAACAAGGCCGGCTGCCCCCCCTGCGGCGGAAACCACAGAGACGGATGCCGGAGCTGAACCAACCTCTGAGCCAAGCGCTGAATCGACTGAACCAAAAGAGGAGCAGCCTGCTGCGGATACAGTTGAATCGGAAGAGTCCGGGGAAAAGAAAGAAGAATAGTTCTTATACGATGATGTGCTGTGACTGAGATATCCAGATTTGAATGCGCAAAGCAGAACATGTCGATTTCGGAGGGAGAATTCTATGTCAAATCTGAAGATGCCGGATATCAACACCGTCTTGATTGCAGGAAACCTCACCAGCGACCCGACGCTTAGAAAGACGACCAACGGCACGCCGGTAGCAAACTTCTATATCGCCTCCAACCGCAAATTCAAGGATAATACCGGACAATGGCGAGAAAACGTCTGCTTTGTCGGGGTCGTTGCCTGGTACAAATTGGCGGACAGTTGCTACCAATTCCTGAAGAAGGGGGCCGCGGTCCTGGTTGAAGGCGAGCTGCAAAGCCGGAGTTGGCGCACGAGTGACGGCAGTTATAACAACGTCGTCGAGATCAAGGCGCGTCGGATTCAATTTCTCAATCGTCAGAGCAAGCACGACGCCTACTCGAACGGCAGCCATAACGAGGATAGTTCTGATCCCGATTTCAAATCCGTAGATATCGTTTCCGAATCTGAACCAGAAGATTCGGATTCCGATGACTATGGGTTTGATTTTGAGGAAGATTATCGTTACGAAATCAAAGAGTAATTTGTATTTGTTTTAAAGGAGCTGATAGTCATGTTGCGAAAAAGAAAAGTCAACAGATTCTATGAGAAGGATGGTCCTTCTGTTTCTGATATTCACTATAAGAACGTCGATCTGCTCATGCGGTTCGTGACCGAGCAAGGCAAGATTATCCCGCGCAGAACATCCGGCAACGACGCCAAATGCCAGCGCATGGTTAAGCGCGCCATCAAACGTGCGCGGCATTTGGCTCTGATGCCGTATGTCATGGAAAACACCAAATAAGTCTAATCTGAGCAGAAAACCATTAACGGGAATAGAAGCATGAAAATCATTCTCAAAGAAGACGTCGAAAACCTTGGCCAGCCGGGTGATGTTGTGGAGGTCAAAGCTGGCTATGCCAGAAATTATCTCATTCCACGCCAATTTGCTTTGCGCGCGACGCCACAGAATCTGAAAATATTCGAACAGGAGAAGAAGCGCATCGAAATCAAGCGTTCCAAAGACAGACGCAATGCACAAGCCATTGCCGAAAAGCTCCAGGGTGTCTCCCTGACGGCGACGGTTGCGGTTGGCGAAGAGGACAAAGTCTTCGGTTCTGTGACCTCACAAAACGTGGCCGACTTGCTGGCTGACAAGGGTTTTGAGGTGGATAAACGCAAGATTCAACTTGACGAGCCCATCAAAGCGCTTGGCGTCTATGACGTTCCGATCAAACTTCACAGTGAAGTTGAGGCGCAGATCAAGGTCTGGGTTGTCAAGGAATGACACGGCTTATGCAATACGGGGGTCCATCCAGATTGGTCTTTCTGCCCGCAGATTAGTTTTTCTGCCGCAGGGCCTAAAATTGTTGCTTCTTGTCAATATTTTTTTATCTTTTCGTTTAAATAATGAATAAACAATCATCTATCTATCTGGTCACATGACCCCTAATTTCATACTTTATGGTGAGGACCCTATGGAAAAAGTGTTTCCTGATTGCCTGAAGTGTAACACAGGTTTGCTCGTCCCCCTGTCCGACTACGGGAGAGAGGGGTCGTCCATCATGTACAAAGCGTGGGTTTGCAGCAACCCAAACTGTGGGTTTAATATTCGTATTGACAATGGGGAAGTCAGCATCGGCAAAGAAATACAACACTCGTTGAAATAGATAAGGGACTATCGCACATGGGGTATTAGGCAAGGGGCTTAATGCCCTATTTTTACTTTTAGGGTATGAGTCTATCGTTGCTGGAGAATTACAAGATCAAGCTCATCGTTTTCGTTTTCGCCGTTTTTATTTGGTTTTTTGTCATCACAGAGAACGAATATGAGCACATCATTGACGTCCCTGTGAATACGGTAAACCTGCCAGAAGACAAGGTTGTTTTGAGTGAGATCCCCGCCACTGCCAAAGTCAAGGTAAAAGGTTCCGGTAAGGATTTAATTGCTCTTGGTGTGAGTAGCG
>CAZVSL010000370.1:0-6678 GCA_964629935.1 uncultured Calditrichaceae bacterium
TCTTCAAAATCTTCCTCTTTGTGCACAAAATCAATTTGTGTTGTGTTAATTATCAGGAGAGGTGAGTCGTCGTAATTAAAAAAGAACTGATTGTAGGCCTCGTTAAGTTCACGAATATAGTCTTCTGTGATCGGGCGTTCATAGTCGCGATTGCGCATCCGGATATTCGCCATCAACCGCTCTGTGCTTGATTGCAGGTAAAGTACGAGGTCAGGCCTGGGTACGCTTTGCTCCAGCAGGGAGGCTATCTTGTCATACAGCAATAGCTCCCGGTCTTCCAGGGTCACGCTTGCAAAAATACGGTCTTTTGCAAAAATATAGTCCGCAATAATCATGTCATGGAACAATTCCCGTTGCGGTATTTCTTGCTGCTGGCGATATCGGCTCAACAGAAAAAAAAGCTGGGTAGGAAATGCAAATTGCCGGGGCTTCTGATAGAAATCTTTAAGAAACGGATTCTCATCCTGCTGTTCGAGCAACTCCCGTGCACCAAAATGGTCAGCCAGCTTCTTAGTCAGGCTGGTCTTGCCCGCGCCGATGACGCCTTCTATGGCAATATATTGCAGTTGCAACGAACCCTCTCACCTTAAGTAAACGATATATCTGCCGAAGTGATTTTCACTACTTTGCTCTTATCCGGACAATTTTGAGCAAGCTGAACCACGACTTTGCTGCTGCCGGGCGGCTGATACTCCGGTGCTATTTCTGACAAAGGCTGCATAACAAAGCGTCTCTTGAGTGCCTGAGGGTGGGGCACCTTCAGATCCCTGGTGGCAATACGGCGCGTTCCCCAAAACAGAATGTCAATATCGATGGTTCTTGGTCCCCAGCGGCTACGGCGTTTGCGGCCCAGCTCCCGTTCAATCCGTTGGCTGTGACGCAAAAATTCGGCGGGGGTTTGATCCGTGCGAACATGGCAGACCATGTTGTAGAATTCAGGCTGGTCGCGATAGCCCACCGGCTCCGTTTCATAAACTGACGAAGTCTGGATTATATCAGTTTTCGGAATAAGCGAGATGGCAGCGAGCGCCTGCCTGAGATTCTCGTGGCGGTCGCCAAGATTTGATCCCAAACCGAGAAATACGGCGTCGTCGTACACTACTCACCAACCCTGCGCACAATTTCAACCTCGATGCCATCCTGGATGCCGCGGATGGGAGCGTGTGGTTTGCGAACACGAACGAGCAGCTCGGAAACAGAGAAATCCTGCAAAACCCGGTCAGCAATACGCTCTGCCATGGTCTCCACCAGATTGAACTTTTGCTCTGATATCACAGCTTCCACCGTTTGAAAGACTGTGTATAAATCAACAGTATCTCGGAGTTTATCCGTCTTTGCGACGGCGCCGACATCGACCATCAACTCCATGTCCACTTCAAAGCGCTGCCCGATTTCCCGCTCTTCATCCCACACGCCATGGTAGGCATGAAACGTCATATTCTTAAGACGTAGAATATCTTTCGCCATTCTTGCTTCCTCGCGCCTGCGCCGGCATCAGACCACAGTCTTGCGCTTATTTCAAAATCTATATTATTTTTTGGGCTATAAGTCCTGCATTTTCAAGAATGAAGAATATATCAAAATATTGCGGGCTTGTCAAGCCAAAAAAAAAGCCGCTGCCCCTGAGGGCAACGGCTCGCTTTTTTTACTTCTGAGGACGGATTTTTAGTACATACCGCCCATTCCACCGCCACCCGGAGGCATCGGTGGCGCCTTTTCAGGCTCAGGTTTCTCAACGATAGTTGTCTCGGTCATGAGCAACAGACCGGCGACACTACTGGCATTTTCAAGGGCAACGCGCGTTACCTTTGTCGGGTCGATGACGCCAGCTTTCAGCATGTCACCATACTCTTCCAGCTCAGCATTGAAACCGAAGTTGACATCGTTGCTCTCCAGGACCTTCTGGACAACGATCGAGCCTTCATGACCGGCATTGTTGGCGATCTGCCGCAACGGCTCTTCCAATGCGCGCCGCACGATATCGGCGCCGATTTTTTCGTCGCCCGTCAGCTTCAGGCTGTCGAGACTCTTCAGACAGCGAACCAGCGCCACGCCGCCGCCGGGGACGATACCCTCTTCAACTGCGGCGCGGGTTGCGTGCAGAGCGTCCTCCACACGTGCTTTCTTTTCCTTCATTTCGACTTCGGTAGACGCGCCAACCTTCAGCACAGCGACGCCGCCGGCGAGTTTGGCAAGGCGTTCCTGCAGCTTCTCTTTGTCGTAGTCGGAAGTTGTGGTCTCGACCTGCTTCTTGATTTGTCCGATGCGACCCTGGATATCCTCGCTGCTGCCAGCGCCTTCGACGATGGTCGTGTTGTCTTTATCGATCGTGACGCGCTTGGCCTTTCCGAGGTCATTTACGGTAGCATTCTCAAGTTTGAATCCGGCCTCTTCTGAAATAACCCGGCCGCCAGTGAGAATAGCGATGTCTTCCAACATTGCTTTGCGGCGATCGCCAAAGCCGGGAGCCTTCACGGCTGCAACTTTTAGCGTGCCGCGCAATTTGTTGACTACCAAAGTTGCCAGCGCTTCACCTTCCAGGTCCTCAGCAATAACCAGAAGCGGTTTGCCCATTTGCGCTACCTTTTCAAGTACGGGCAGCAGGTCTTTCATGACGCTAATCTTCTTATCATGAATCAGGATCATGGGATCTTCCAACTCGACTTCCATGGAATCAGGATTTGTCACAAAGTACGGTGACAGATAGCCCCGGTCGAACTGCATGCCTTCCACGACATCCAGAGCTGTCTCTGTGCCTTTGGCTTCCTCAACAGTGATCACACCGTCTTTTCCGACCTTTTCCATCGCTTCCGCGATCAATTCGCCGACGGACATGTCGTTGTTGGCAGAAATAGCGCCAACCTGGGCAATTTCGTTTTTGCCGCCCACAGGCTTGCTCATTTTCATCAAATCAGCGACAACCTGCTTTACTGCCTTATCGATACCACGCTTCAGGTGAGTAGGATTGGAGCCGGCCGTTACGCTCTTCAGGCCCTGCCCAAAGATTGCCTGTGCAAGGACAGTCGCGGTCGTGGTACCATCGCCGGCCGCATCACTGGTTTTGGACGCGACCTCCTTAACCATCTGCGCGCCCATGTTCTCCACCGGATCTTCAAGCTCAATTTCCTTCGCAACAGTCACGCCGTCCTTTGTAACTGTTGGCGCGCCAAACTTTTTGTCGATAACGACATTTCTACCTTTCGGACCAAGCGTTACCCTTACTGCCGCGGCAAGCTGATCCAGCCCCTTCTTCAGAGACGTGCGAGCGTCCGAACTGAAATCAATCAATTTTGATGCCATATGTTAAAAACCTCCTTGATTTGTATTCGTCGTTTCTTGATTCAATGGTGAGTCATTATAGCACTGCAAGAATATCGCTTTCGCGCATGATCAGGTATTCATCCCCATCGATGGTCACTTCCGTGCCGGAATACTTTCCATAAAGCACGCGATCACCCTTTTTAACTTCCATAGCGACTTTGCTGCCCGCATCATTCACCTTTCCGGGCCCAACCGCTACGATTTCTCCTTCCTGCGGCTTTTCCTTGGCTGTATCGGGAATGATGATATTGCCCTGCTTTTTTTCCTCAGGGTCGATGGGCTTCACGATGACACGATCCGCCAACGGTTTCACGTTCATACACGTCCTCCTATGATTATGTGAAGTTCAAAAAAGCTTGATTTGGTTGTCGAAACTATGTTAGCACTCTCTCTAAGAGAGTGCTAACAAGCGGTGCAAATATAATAATACTAGCCCCTAATTGTCAAGTGAAAAATTTACTTGTTACGCAATTGCAATATGCAGGTGAGAGGCAACTTACAAAACTGTTTATATAAAACTTATAACATTCAGCCTAACGCTGCCTTGCACGTTGTCCGGCATGCGAGAGGGCCGCGATGAGAACAGCCTCATCTCCCTCCATAATTGTGCGCAGATCAAAAAACAAGCGATTGTCGCGGATGTAGCCGACGACCGGCGGATCGTGAGTGCGGCATGCGCGAGCCAAATACTCCAGGGAATGTTTCCCGCAGGCCAGGCAAATCGCCTTGCTTGGAATCGATTCCAGGGGCAAAGCGCCGCTGCCCATCTGCACCTGCGAATCTGCAACACTCACCTCTATTTCCGGTGGCATGGCTGCGGAAATCTGGCTCAGCACAAATTCGGCTCTTCTACCCAGGGTTTCGAGCGGCGCAAGCAACATGGCAAAAACCTGGCTCGACTGCGATAACGATGCCTTCTGCAAGTAATGCCGCAAGGTTGGCTCGAGGGCGGCATAGACCAGCTTGTCACAACGCAGGGCGCGCATCAGGGGGTTCGTCTTGATTTGATCGAGATACTGCTTTTTGCCGATGATAATACCCGACTGCGGCCCTCCTAATACTTTGTCTCCGCTAAAGGTTACAACATCGACGCCGATCTCGATGCTCTGCTGAGCAACCGGTTCATAGGGCAATCCGAACTCACGCAAATCGACGAGTATTCCGCCTCCCAGATCCTGCATCAGCGGCAGCTCCCGCGCGTGCGCCAAGTTGACGAGCTTTTCAAGCTCAACTTCCGTGGTAAAGCCGTGCACGCGATAATTCGACGGGTGGACCACGCAAATCAGAGCGGTTTGCTCAGAGATGGCCGTGTCGTAGTCACGCAGGTGCGTTTTGTTTGTGGCGCCAACTTCGACCATGCGCGTGCCGCTTTTGGCCATCACCTCAGGTATGCGAAAGGAGCCACCGATCTCAACCAACTGTCCTCTCGAAACAATCGTCTCCTTGCCGAAAGCCAACGTGTTTAGTACCAGCAAGACGGCTGCCGCATTGTTGTTTACCACGCACGCTGCCTCTGCCCCCGTAAGCTGACACAACAGCTCTTCCACATGCGCTGTACGCTGACCGCGTTGGCCGGTTTCCAAATCAAGTTCGAGGTTGCAATAGCCATCAGCCACTTGTCGGATATTTGCCAGTGCTTCCCGGGGCAGAGGAGCACGCCCAAGACCGGTATGCAGAATGATGCCAGTGGCATTGACCACCCGTTTCAGGCTTGGTGTAAGGATATGGTTTAGCCGGGTCAACGTTCTGGCCACGATTTCATCTTCAATCTCAGGTCGTGACTCGGGCAGATTGGTCTCTTCAGAGAGCATCGCCTGACGCATTTCGTCGATGACCGCTTGAATGGCGGCCACCACAAACTCATGCCGATACTTCGCCAGATGATCCTTTAGTTCCGGCCGATTCAGTATCTGGGAGACTTGCGGAATGGCAGCGAGCTTCGCCTTTTTAGATGATGTCAACTTTGACTTCATTCGCTCAAGGATATGAAGATGGAAGATGGAGGATCGTGTACCAAAGCAATCCTCCATCCTCTATCATTGTTTAACGTCTATTTACTCATCTATGCTGAATTATTCATGAAAAGAGACGTGAATATATTGCCTCTTCATTCCGGCAGCTCCAGACCGTACTTATGACTGATATCCAGCGGCGGCATGGGGCCATCCAATGGTTTGGCATCTTTCACATACCAGTCATACCAATCCATAACTCTATACGCAACATCGATTTGGCCGGGTTGTTTGCGGTTGCCGTGCGGCTCGCCGGGATAACGCACGTATCGAACAGCAGGATGGTCGTTCATTTTCAAACGGCGGTAGAACTCCAGGCTCTGGGACGGATGTACCCGCGTATCCGCAGTGCCGCCATAGACCAGCACAGCGGTCTTACTCTGATGTGCATGATAAATGGGACTGCGCTCCAGGCTAAACATCCACATATCCTCGAGCTTTTTACCAGAGTGGACGAAGAGTTCCTCGTAGGGAATATCGGTGGTGCCGCGCTTGCTGATCAGGTCGCTGATGCCGACAAACATGCAGACCGCCTTCACATATCTGGTGTAATAGGACGCGAACCAGGCGGAGGCAAAGCCACCATAGGAGCCTCCGCCAAGGCCGACGCGGTCGCGGTCCGCGATACCCTCCCTGATTAGATACTCGATGCCATCGGCAATATCATCGAATTCCACGCCGGCAGCATCGCCGAAGCCGGTTGCCGCAAACTCGACGCCGTAACCCGTGCTCGAACGATAGTTGGGAAAAAACGCAGCGTAGCCGCGACCGGCGAGTACCTGTCCCGGCTCGGAATAGCGCGTAATCCAGCGGTTTGTATAGTTTGCCTCCGGGCCGCCATGCACGATCACAACCAGAGGATACGTTTCACCTTGCTGGTAACCCACGGGATGGATAAGCAGCCCTTCAATCTCGACGCCGTCACGAGCCGGATATTGAATGATTTCCTGTTTGCCAAGCTTTCTTTCTGCCAGCCATTTATTCGTTGTCGTCAGACGACGCGGCGCCGAGCCATACTTCCAGTAAAAAACTTCACCCGGATGCATGGGTGATTGACCGACAAATGCAAAGTGCCTGAAGTCACGTGTGAAGCTCGGCTCATCAAACACAAAGTCGAGGTCTTTTGCGTGTAAGATCACTTCGCGTTGCGCCCCATTGCCGGAAAGCTTCACTGTGCTCAGGGTTGTGTGGACGCCTTCGTGCGCACGATACACCACTGTGCCGTTATCCTTCCAGCCAACCCAGTTTATGTGGCCACGAAAGTTCGGCTCGGTTAGATTGGCAGCGTCTGCGCCAGAGCTTGAAACGACGAACGCCTGGCTTACGGCATTGTCATGCTTGGTGA
>CAZVSL010000371.1:0-1680 GCA_964629935.1 uncultured Calditrichaceae bacterium
GCTCCAGGCCTCAGCCTGCACGTAGGACACGCTGGCGTTATAGAGGGCGACCTGCGCATTGCTGCGGTTGGTGTCGACACGCGCCAGCCGTTCATAGGTACCACCGGCATTCAGGAAATCGCCAACTTCGCGATAGTCGAAGGCGAGGTTGTTGAGCGCCGGCAAATAGTGGCCCGACTGGGGATGGTTCAGGGTCAGCTCGACATACGTATTGATGGCATGCTCGTAATCCTGTATCTTGTCGAACTCCAGTCCCGCGTTGTAGAGCGCCCGGTCTGCAATCTTGCTATCAGGGGTCTCTGCCACCAGACGCAGAAATTCGTGGGCAGCGAGCTCATGGTTCGAGGAATCAGATGCGGCCTGAGCCTGCAAGAAGATGGCCTCGGACAGTCGTGTTTCGGCGCGGTCGCTGTAAAGTGCACTCTTGGCGTGCAGGTGTTTTGCTATCAACTCCGTGCTGCGAAAATCGCCTTTGCCAAAATAGCTCTCCATGGTGATGTAGCGCGCGTAGTTGAGGTCTTCGGATTCAGGGAAGTGCAGCGCCAGCGTCTTGAAGTACTTGATGGTCTGCCTGAATCTGCGCTTTTCATAGTACAGCCCGCCGGCCTTGGCCAGGATGCGTTCCGTCTCCGGCTCGTGCGGGAAATTCTTGATATAGTTGTCAAGCGCAAACACCAGCCGTTCTTCATCAGCGGTGAGCTCCTGCGGCTGAACCTCATCCGCAGCGCCACGGCCCAACACATCCGGTCTTTGCGGCGCCTGGCTGCCGTTGCGTCCGAGGCCGGCAATCAAGCTGTCGCTGCGGACATTCTCATCGGCAATCGCGATGGCGTTCTCTGCGGCTTGTTTGCGCAGGTTCGAGTGCGGGTATAGATTGCTGATATTGATATATTCTTCAAACGCCCGATCAGGCTGGTTTAGCCTGGTATCCAGAACCAGCGCCATGTTCCAGTGAATTTGCAAGGAGCTGCTATCGGCCGGAAAAGCCTGCAGATATTCCCGGCTGTCAGCCACAGCCTGACGGTACATCTCCATATCGTTATTGGTTTCGGCGGTTTTGAGAAGATAGAGAATGTTTTCACGCATGGCGCGTTCAGTCAATATCTCAGCGCTCTTGCGGTCAGAAGCTGAAACCTTATCCCACCACTCACTTCCCGGGCGAAACTTACGGAAGAGCTGCTTGCGGCTGGCATAGGCCAATTGCGTATTATCCAGTCTGCGCTGAGCTTCAGTGATCTTTGCCTGGATGTACGGAGCGTCGGGTGTGTAGGGATACATGGCCAGCAGAAATTCATACGCCTCGATAGCCGGCTGGTATTCCTCCTTGACATCCATATAAGCATCGCCAATTTTTTTGAACACGTCATAGCCATATTCACGGCCGCCGATGGCTTCAAAGTAGGCCGCTGCCTGCTTTGCACCGCCATAGTCCAGAAAGCTGAGGCCGATGTATTCGACCGCTTCATCCTTTACTGCCGGGAAGTGATATTCCTGATTCGGGTCGAGGCGCCCGGCCCGCTCGATATCGTCGGCCAAAACGGTAAAATAGGCGATCGCCTGCGGATAGTCATTTAAACGATAGTAAGCCCAACCCAGGCGGTACAACGCTGCATCATATAGAGGGTGCTCCTTGTGCTCGAGCACCCGGCCATAGAATTCGATAGCGCGCGGCAGGTCTGA
>CAZVSL010000371.1:1690-3922 GCA_964629935.1 uncultured Calditrichaceae bacterium
CGCGCATGAGTGCGTCCGGCGCAAATTTGCTCTCAGGATAATGGCGCGCCAAAGACTCGAAGATGACGGCGGCCTGTTCACGCTCGCCCATCTCCTGCCACAGAAAACCGATGTTATAGTAGGCATCATCCAGAAGCGCACTCGCCGGAAAATCATCGATGATGCGCTGGTACAGGGCGAGTGACTTTCCGAAATCAAGCGTGGGTTCCACGGGCAGACTATCGGCGGCGCCGTCCGCATACCTGTCGGACTGGCTAATATACGCTTCCATGCGGTATTCATATTCTCGCAATTCCTGCTCGAAATACAGCTCTGCCAGCCTGATCAGAATCTTATCCAGGATCGGGTTTTCGGGATTGTTCTCGATCAGGGTCTCCATTTCGATGATCCCTTCCTGACGCAGCCCGTCTTTGAGGATCAGCAGTTGCTCGGTCTCCTGTTCGTAAAGATTGCGCAGTTTCAGCAAGTCTTCCAGTGAGTAGTCAAGCAACAGAGAATCGGAGAAAGTCCCGGCCGAGGGCAGCCGTTCCGGAGTCTGAGCAGGCGCCAGATTGGCTATCAGCAGGCAGCCACAAAACGAAAGAATACAAAGTGTCGATTTCATCATGATCTCTTTTCAGCTTATGCACGTCTCTGGTTGAATGAGTTGCCAGATCACTCCCTGATTATGGCAGGCGCCGGACCACAGCGCTGAGGCGTACACCTGCATGGCAGCGCTTATTCATCAACCTGCTCCGGCTCGATTTCGGCAGCGGGCAGCTCGGATTTCGGCTCTGGCGTCTCGGTTTCACGCTTGTCGAAATAGCCCTCGCGAAAGTACGCTTCGTTCTCCTGTTTGTAGCGCTCAAATTCTCGCTGCTGAATCTCATATTCAAGCTGGCGCTGAATTTCTTCGTATTCCGCCAGGCGTTGATCGAGCACTCTGCGTCGGCTGTCGACCACGCTGGCGATGAAGTTGGTGGCTGCCGCCAGCGATTGCACTTCACCATCACGCTGTTGCAAGCGGTGATGTCGCTGACACCCATACCCGAAATATTGGCCCAGTTCTGAAAGTCGGTATCAGGCTGCTCGGTGTCCCGCGTTGCAAGCCAGCTTTGCAACCGGTTTGCCTGGCGCTGCAATGAAGCGAGCCCGGCGGATAGAACGTCCAGTTGCAATCTCTGGCGTTCCTCGCCAAGTTCTGCCTTCAGGCTGGCAATTTCGTGCAACCTGGCGGTGAGCGCCGTGCGCTCCGTTTCGATTTCATCGGAGAGCCCGGCAACAAGTTTGCGATTGTAGCCGGCGGCGATCTCACGTACTGGCAGCGGCCGCTCGCGGTACAATCTAGATTTCTGGCGCAGCAACCCGGCCTGCTGGACTGTCAGCACACGATTCAGTTCCGCAATGCGGGAGCTTGCTGCTCCGGCAGCGTCGGTGTTGCCGGCATTCTCAGCCGCGACCAGCATCGCCTGCCAATCGGAAAGCGCGCGGAACAGGCTGTCGCCCTCCGCCAGGTAAGCGGTGATAATGTCAACGATCGCCGCGTGCTCCATTTCGTTGAGCTCACCGAGCTGTGCCAGCAAGCGTTGCCGTTCAGCGCCAAAAACCTTCGCTGCGTCCAGATATCCTTTGGTGGAGGTAACATAGCGCAGGTCGTTGAGCGCACTTTCTTCCTGGCCCAATTGGCGTTTGTTATGTGCCGCCAGCACCAACGCCTCATACGTGGTTTCAGAGTCAAAATGGTCGCGGATCAAGATGTTGGCCAGAGAAAGCGAGCGCTCGAAATGCTGCAATTTCAGGTGCGCCCAGGCTCTGCCTATCAGGCTTCTCTGGTAGCCGCTATGTCCGGGCGAAACCATGGAGAAATAGGCGATGGCCTGATCATACTCGCCGTTTTCATAGTGTAAGTAGCCCAGTTTCATGCGCGCCAGATTGCGAAAATCGGCGGATTGCGACTGCGACCACGGATAGCTGGTTTTGTTGGCCAACTCACGCAGAATCTCAGCCGCCGCGGTCTGATTGGCAACGGCCAGGTGGCGCATGGCGGACAGGTATCGCGCCGGACCATAATAACTCGAATTGACCGGAATTCTGGCCAAACTCTCTCCCGCTTTCGTATACCGTCCGTCACGCAGGCAAACGTAGCCGGCCAGGTAATGGCTGCGCTCGAGCAGCTCAGCGTCCTCTGCGCCGCTCACAGCTTGTAACAACTCATAGTGCCGGTAAAAGTCGTCCGGATTGTCCTGCCTCTCG
>CAZVSL010000371.1:3932-6665 GCA_964629935.1 uncultured Calditrichaceae bacterium
ACGGAAGAGCGTTTCACTGACATGCTTCACACTGCCGGCGCCTTTGAGCACGGCCTCGTAGTCAGCCCGCGCCAGATCGAACAACTTGCGTTGATAGTAGCAATCAGCGCGGTAGAAGCGAATGCTTTCCAGGTCGCGAAAATAAGGGGTGTAATCTTCGAGAATCTCCGTCAACTGGTCGCCGGCAAATTCAAACCGGCGCTCCGAATAACTCATAAGCGCATCCTGCAGGTCGCGAGCGAACATGCGCGTACGCTCGGCTTTGGCCCCGCTCGCCAGCAGCGCTTCCTTGACCAGACGATGGCGCATGAGCTGAACGCGATAGTCTGCCATCTCCTGCATTTTCCACTCATTGAATAATTCGAACGCCAGCTCACTGTTTGTGAGATGGCCATCCTGGCCCAGTATGGCGACCAGGCGAGCATCCATTGAATTCAGCAGGTTCTGTTTTAACGAATCGAGCTCACCGGCAAGCCTGGAATTTTCGAGGCGTACGCTGCCGGCCAGCATCTGAATTTCACGCAGCAGTTGCTCAAAACGGTGGATTTCGATAACGTAGGAGTCGTAGAGCGAATCGGCCGCAACCGTTACGGGTTGCTCCAATGTCTGGCTTAGTTTCGCTTTCTGTGCCGCAATGGCCGCCATGATCTCATCACTGACGCCGTCTTTGATTTGCAGCAGATCGAAACGCCGGTACAGCCCCACCATGTCAGCCAGCTCACGGGCATATTCACGATTGAGAAACGTGAGATAGGAACGGGAGTACGCCTGGTTCTCGTGGAACGGACGCCAATCATCGAATAGCGCTTTCAACTCTTGCCGCAGATCAGAGAGCGGTTGCAGCAGCTCCAGCCCGGACTGCAAGTCCATGATTTCGTGCAGCCGCTCGATGTCCGCAATCAGGTGCAGCACGGCATCGACTTCCGCGTTATATTCGGCGACCAGATTCTGCCTGTGGCCATAGATTGCCGTCAGCGGAATGTTATCGATGTTGATCGCTTTGGCGCCGCGCGCTTCCAGCTCTTTCGTGATATTCCGAACCAGCCGTATGAGGTGTTTTTCCCGGCGCACCAGCTCGTTCAAAAAGAGCGTGTGGTCGCGATCGAGATAGAAAAGCGCCCTGTCCTGCAGCATGCGCTTGCCACTGTTGCTCGTCGCCGGCGCATGCGAGGTTTGTGCCAGCAACGGCAAGCAGGCGAGCAGCGCCAGCACGATGATCACTGCGGATGTTCGTAACGACTTAAAATATAACATATCCATATCCGACCCCTCGGTTAATAATCACGTAATTCGTCTCACTTCGGCAATATCTTGAGAAATTGTCATCAAAAAGAATTTGATTTTTCTTAATTTTATGGCTATGCTTTTGGCGCAAACAGGCTGAAACAGGCGTGACAGTTGTTAGCACAATTGACTGTTTTTACTGGCTTAAGGCGCCTGTTTCGGATGGCTCGTATCTCAAACAGGATCGCAACAAATGGCTTACGGCAATATCACTGCTAAACTGGCGTCACATTTCGGCGACTCACGAGTTATAGTCGAACCCGAAGAACTGCAGCAATATGCGGATGACCGCACCGAAATCCCCGGCCACGCGCCTGACTGTGTGGTGCAGGCAAAAGAGGTCGAAGACGTGCAGCTTGTCCTAAAACTTGCTAATGAGCATCAAATGCCGGTGACGCCGCGTGTGGCCAACACCAACATCGGCGGGCTGGCCATTCCGGAGCACGGCGGCATTGTGCTGGACCTTTCCGGCATGAATCGTATCATCGAAACCAACGAAGCAGATATGTATGCTGTGATCGAGCCCGGCGTCACCTGGGGCGATATGAAGCAGCACCTGCTCGCCAACCACCCCAATCTGCGCTTTGGCTATTCCTTGTCCCCGCCCGACACCTCCGTTCTCGCCAATTGTCTCATGGATGGCCTGACCAATCTCAGCCTCAGGCATGGCACCTCAGCGCAGTGGATCAACGGCCTGGAGGCGGTCTTGCCCACAGGCGAAACCGTGCGCACGGGTATTGGCGCCGTAAGTCCCTTATGGTGCTCACCGGCGCCCATGCCACAATTGACCGGCTTGTTTGTCAACTTTCACGGGTCGACAGGCATCGTGACCAAACTTTCGGTACAGCTCTGGCCAAACCACCCGTTCAGAAAGCGCTTCTTCATCCTGACCTACGATACGGATACCACCTACGACCTGATCGCCCGGCTTGTCCGCGCCGATGTATGTGATGACATTGGCGGTCTTTCCTGGCCGGTGGGCAAGATGCTGTTTGGCGAGGCCAATCCGCTCTACCGCGATCCGAATGAGCCGGAGCAATTCCTGTACATCGATGTCTCGGCTGAGTTCGAGAGCTACTACCAGGCCAAACTTCAGGTTATCGATGAGATTGTGGCTGCAGCACGCCAGCAAGGCGCTCGCCTGGACTCCGGCCTGGAAGTCCGGAAGCTGGTTCAGATAGCACCGCGCTTTGAAAAACTAGCTGACTTCCCGGCGGAGCTTGACTTTCTGCTCGAGCCGGGCGGCCTGAGCTGGATCGGAACCTTCGGCCCCACCTCGCGCTGGAAAGATGGCGTCAAGCAAGGCATGCAAATGATGCTCGAGCACGGCTTCCCGCCAATCGTAGTCACCCGTCCCATGCAGCACGGTCATTTCGGCGTGCTGCGCTTCATCGAAGTTTTTGACAAAAGCAATGCAGAACAGGTAAAGCGGGTCAGCAAGTTGAATGA
>CAZVSL010000372.1:0-6617 GCA_964629935.1 uncultured Calditrichaceae bacterium
TGCTGCATGAGGAAAGCCCGGAATGCCTGGCTGTCTGCCTCCAGGCCGATCTCGAGTTGCCTGTCTGCAGGCACGCCGGCCAGAAGCTTCTTAATCGGTTCGGCTGCAATCTGGTCGACCGGCAGGTCGGCGTTGGCAGAGCCGCCAAAGGTCTCGCTATGGCGTGCGACTTCGCATTTCACATAAAGCACGATGAGGTTGGCTATCTCAGCTTCTGCGGCCTGGCCCCGGTCATGCAGCCGTTGGGCGACAACACTGAAGTCATGCACCAGCGCAACAAGCTCGTGACTGGTTTTATTTCTTTTGTGGCCGGAATCATCCTCGTCCGCTTGGGAATCTGAGCCTAAATCGAAACTCGTTTCCGTGTGGCTGCGCTGGTGCTGCTTTCTGATGTGCTTGATGAGCGCATGCCGGTATGCCGTGTGACAGTAGGAATGAAATTTCGAAGCTCCCCGCCATTCGAATTTACCCGCTAACACCTGGCTGTTCAGACTCTCCCATATCTGCACAAAGGCGGCCCGGGCCACGTCTTCGGACAGAACCTCATGCTCGCGGTAGAAGCGGAAAGGGGCAGAGCAATAATGAAATCCAATCCTGGTGAGATTGTACCATAGCGCTTCGAATATCTCGTCGCGGGCGTGTTTGTCGCTCTGGCGCCAGCGTCTGAACAGTTTCTCGTCCGGAATCTCGCGCTGCGTGACGTCTACCGCCATCCAACCCTCCGGGATTTCAAATCGCCACAAAAAAGCATAAAGCCAGGTCCTCTGCCGCATCTGACATCAATCGTCGCAATCAGGATTCGCCCTTTGTCCCGGCTTTATTTGGGTGAGGCGCGCAAGAAGCACGGGACAAAGCGCTGCGACCTCGCTGATTGGTTGCAAGCCCAATATACACAATGGCCTTTGCCATGTCAAACAAAAAAAAGCAGCCCATCAGCCGTCACCGTTTTGCTCCTGCCTGCTTCAGGCCGGTGGCCCCGGGATACCGCGCCAGACAGCGCAGCCTCGAGACTGTCAACCTGAACGCTCAAAACAAAGGAGCAAACAATGAAGATCACGAAGAAGAAATTCACCGGCAGGGAGAATCATTCCGTCACCATCCTCGAAGCCATCGACTTCATCAAGAACTACCGCACGCACCCCAACGTTGGCCGCAACACCAATTGTTTCTTCGACCGCCGGGCCATCGAAAGCCTGATCGAGCAGCCGGGCGCCGTCGGCCTGCGCTACTATTACGGCCTGACCGCAGACAACCGCAAAGTGCTGGTCCTGGTAGGCACCAACGCCGAGCGCCAGGACCTCATCGACGGTGAGCCGGTCAAGCGCTCCGTGTTCAACCCAGCCTTTGATGACAATGGCGAGTACGACCCGGCGCAAGTCGACCACAGCATCGCCGTGGAAGACGCCGCCCGTCTGACCGCCACCTACCGCGACCGGAAAGCACCGGAGCAGCCCAAGGGCGGCTTCTTCGGCAAGCAGGCGCTGCAGCAGTTGCTGGCGCAGGAGGATTGTGTGGGGGTTCGGTTTCATTTCGGGGCGAAGGCGGATGGGAAGGCAGTTATGGTTCTTGCTGGTATTGACAAATTTAGTGGGGATATGTTTTTTGGACGGTTAATGGAACTATCCACTGGGTGTCCTCCTTTCTGCGATGACAATAACAAACTCAACACGGGAAGGATCACAGTATCATCCAGACTGGAGACACCACACACATACCAAATTGTTTGAAACAACACCATACATGACTACCCAATGGCTCCGGCACCTCCGGAGCCATCGGGTTTTGGTAGCATATGCTGCCCACTACCTAGCTTAGCTAGTGCTCAACACAAATCTCTACTTGCATTTCATCAGTGAGATTACGACACTTACAATCTCATCAGATCGTTGTGAAATATTGTTGAAAACCTGGATCTCGCCGAATGTATTCAGAAGTCCCGACTATTATTGCATTGTCCAACGTCTCCACGGTTTTACCTTTCATATTTAGCACAGGTTTTGTTCTGCGTTCATTCGACCAAAAAGAGTTCGTTTTATTATGGGCATTCTATGGAATTGCGACAATGACCGAGTTCATCTATCACACTTTGAGTTTACTTGACCAACCTAACGGGATTGTCGCGCATATTTATACGTTAATTGAGTACGGACTTTTGGCATACATCATGTCGGTTTGGGAGGAGGACGTGAGGATTTCAAAGGGGATTAAGGTCAGCATTTTATTCTATTCTCTTGTTTACGCAATCATTAAAGTGTCGGGAGTCGAGACCTTCCAATCGAGTACAATAAACTATGTGTCGAGACCACTTGCCCTTTTGTTGCTCGCGAGCTTTGCTCTTCATGCGATCTTTGCCCACAATGGGAATGCGCCGAGTTCTCGCTTGATTAATTATCGCTATTGGATATTACTGGCAATTGCTCTTTACTATTCTGCCTCAGCGCTAATCATCCCATTCTTCTATGTTGAATCTCATGATCTGCTTGTTCATTTGTTCTATGTCCATGCCGTCATAAATATCCTGCACAACCTTCTATTCACAGTGGGAATCATTATCGCATGGATGTCATGCTCATCGACTGCGTAACTATTGGAGTTCCATGTTCCCGCTGTGAAGTGTTCGGTCAGCGTTCATTCCTATCGTTTTTCACTTGACGCTCTCCTCGTCAATCGTTATACTACAACGTCACAAGTTCTCCTAAACATCACGCATCTTCAGTCTTTTGAAACTTCGTTTCGGCATGGGATTATGACTGGCTATCCTTGTCTCAAGTAATGAGAATCCACAATATCCATTAACGAAAACAAGGAGCGATCCAATGAAGATCAAACCAAAGAAATTCACCGGCAGGGAGAACCACTCCATCACCATCCTCGAAGCCATCGATTTCATCAAGAACTACCGCGCGTATCCCAACTTGGGCCGCAACACCAGTTGCTTCTTCGACCGGCATGCTATTGAGACGTTAATCGAGCAGCCGGGCGCTGTTGGACTGCGATACTACTGCGGCCTGACAGACGACAACCGTAAGGTGCTCGTGCTGGTAGGCACCAACGCCGAGCGCCAGGACCTCATCGACGGGGCGCCGCTGCAGCTTTCCGTGTTCAACCCGGCATTTGACGATAACGGCGAGTACGCCCCAGCGCAAATCGACCACGGCATCGCGCTGGAAGACGCGGCCCGTCTGACCGCCGCCTACCGCGATCTTGAAAGAGAGAATCTCCCTTCGAAGGGAGACAGGTTGGCGCTCGTCCAGAGCGGCAACCAGAGGGATGTCAAGATACCCGCCGGGCAACAAAACAAAGCTACTAATAGCTACGGCCTGCCTTCTAACTCCTCAATACAAGCATCGATCACCGCAACCACTCCTGCCAGATTCTGCAATACCTCTGAATCCTGAAACCGCAGAAAGCGAATCCCAAAAGACTCAAGACGCCTCTGCCGTCTCGCATCATAGCCGATCTTTTGATTGTGGCTCACACCGTCTATCTCGATAGCCAGCATCAGATCTTTGCAATAGAAGTCCACAATGTAGTGGTCCAGCGGTTTCTGGCGCAGGAATTGATAGCCACGAATCTGTCGGTCCTTGAGCTGATTCCAAAGCAATACCTCCGCCAATGTGCTGTGGTTGCGCAGATAACGCGCACGCGCTTTTAGCTTCTTGTCGTAAGGAATCAACTTAGGTTTTGATGGTTTCGTTGACATGGGGCTCCCTGCTGCTTGAGTCGTGATGAGTGGACGGGCAATCTCCCTTATGAAGGGAGACCGGTTGGGCGCTCGTCCAGAGCGCACAACCAGAGGGATGTCACCATACCCGCCGTTGGCAAAAAACAACCTTTCGGGGTAATACGCCAGCCGTTGAACATCCCCCTGATTCTCGCCTGAAGGCAAGAATCGTCCCCCTTCGAAGGGGGATTTTGGCAATTCTCCCTTCGAAGGGAGATTTTTAGTTACGCACCTGTTTACGCTTTCCGAGGAACCATATCGCCAGACCTGCAACCGTGCCAAGGCCGAGAATGATTGCCCGGCTCGTCACTGAAAAAACATCGGCGAAGCCATCGATCAGAGAGAGAACCAAACCGACGACTCCCAAAATGGCAACCATGAGGCGGTCTGTGCGTGTGCCTTCCACATCAATGAAGGCGCGCAGAGTCTGGGCTGCGAGCTGCCCTTCATCCTTGCGCGCCTGGAAGTAGTTCATGTCTACCTTTATCTGCTCGATTGCTAAGCTAGCAGGTTCAGCAAAGACCTGCCACAATGTTTGATATTGCGGTGATAGAATCGGTTCGCGCAGCAGCATTTCGATATTCCTCCGATTCGCCTCCATGCCGATCAATCTCTGCGTGAGCTTGCTCAGTTTTTCAACCAATCGATCTTGTGCCTGCGAGAGTAGCAGGATATTCTTCTCCAGGTCGGTGAGGCTGCCGCCTGAGACCCTGCCCTCCAGGTTGGCTGCCAGGGCTCTTTCGGCCGTTTCGATTTGCGGCTGCTCGAGTTCATAGCGACGAAACTCATGCTCGATTTTGAGATATGCAAGGCTGAGGCGGGGCAGCAGCAAGTTCACTACCCAGGAAGCCGAGTCGATGTGATTGCTGTCATGCAATGCCAGCACCACGACCGGGCTGATGCCGCCCGCTATGGTCGCAAGGCAACCCCAGGGCAGGGTGCAGATGGAGAATTCCTCTGCTTCAGGCTGCTGAGCCTTTAGAATCTCTCGTGCGATGTGGGTTGCCTGTTCCAGGTCCACGACCTCCGCGTAAATGCAGTCAATCCGGCCGATCCCGATTTTCTCGAGCAGCTCCGGTAGGGCAATAAAATCGTCGAGGGTTTGTTGCAGAACCTGAAGATGCGTCCGGTCAGCCTGTCCATGCTGCCATACGCCAAGTTGAAGATAGGCGCTATCCAGGATGGCACGGCTTTCCAACAAGATTTCCATGGAACCATTCACCGATGCCAGCCATGGCGTGCCGGCCAGGCGTTGACTCTCTCTGCGGCCGGCGACTTTCGGTGGCATCGGTGGCGCCTTTAGTTTGAGACGAGCGTGCCGCTGCAGCCAGCGCCAGGCCAAATCAACCAGAGACCATACATCTTCAGAGAAGTCTCGCTTTTCCAGAGCATCGCTGAGCTGTGATCTCAACAGGAAAAAATAACGAAAGGCCGTGGCGTCATTGAGCGATTTCGTGGTTGGGTCAGCCATCGCCTTCCTGTTTGCCTGCTTTCCCCTTCAAATCCTGGCGGATTTCCTGAATGCGTTGCGCCAGAACTCGCTCGATTTTACGCTCGTCAAGCTGGCGAATGGCCGGTGTCACGCCTCGCAGCCGGAATGGCAATCCCGACCCTCCCCTCTTATCCTGCACACATTCTTTTATGCAGTCAAAGTCTGAGAATAGAGCTTGCAGCGCCGTTCTGGCGGCGTCGAGGTTACCATCCCGCAGGTGTGCGAGAGTAGCATCCAACCGTTCTTCGAATTCCTGCTGCTGGTCGCCAAGGACGTTCGAGATATATGCAAGGTTCTTGTGCACAATATCGAGTTTGTCAAGTATATGCATGGCTTGCGAGTAACTCTTATTTGAGCAGGATCATCTTCCTGACCTCGGAGAAATCACTGGCACGGATTTGATACAGGTAGATGCCTGTCGAAACCGGTTGTGTGAGGTCGTCGGTGCCATCCCAGCGCAAACTGTGGACGCCCGGCTCATAATCAGTATCTGCCAGCTCTTTCACTTTCTGGCCCAACCCGTTATAAATGGTAACCCTCACGTGGCTTGGCCTGGGTATCTGGAATTCAATCTGGGTTTCAGGATTGAACGGGTTGGGATAGTTCTGCTGTAATGCGAATGTAGTCGGCAATTCAATGTCGTCCTGCACAGCAGTCTCTATGATTATGGCGCTGTCGACAAGAGCCGCGGCTGAGTACAAGTTATCGTCATATTTAGCCCAACTTGCGTAGTGGTACGAAATATTGGGTGTAACTGCCGCATCGATGGTTGTGCCATCCTGGCGACCATCGTCTGAGCTAAAGATAACCGTGGCATTACCAAGCTGGCCTCCTGCTTCATACATAACGCCATTTCTGGGCTCGCCGGTCACCGGGCTGTCAGTGCTACGCAAGATTAGCACGCCGAGGACTTTATCTGTGCCCACAGTTTCCCAGTCAAGCAGTACGTTGCCATCTGCCTCGCTGCTGCTAAAGCTGAGCAACTCCGCCAGCCTGGCTATCGCCCCCATATCATTGCGCGTACCGTCAGGATCGTTGAACTGAGTCCCAGGGTTACCTGCATCCAGGCACGGAGAGCCGCGCTGTAAGCTAAAATCACCGCTGTCCGGCGCCGTAAACAATGGATCGGCGCTGATGCTGCCCGTGCCAGGCGAGGCGCCGCCAGAATAATTGAAGTTGTTGCTCCAGACGTCAGAATAGGTCACGGTTGGCGCCGGACCATCCGAATGGATACCGGTCGAGTTGTCCACAATGACTGAATTGATGATTTGTGGATTTGATGAGAAGCAGGCGATTCCAACGCGGTCATTGTCGACGATGGTCACATTTTCGATCACAGTCGAAGAAGAGGCATTGATTAGTTGGATGCCATCGTCAAAGTCGCCGCCGCTCGAGTTGCTG
>CAZVSL010000373.1:0-3799 GCA_964629935.1 uncultured Calditrichaceae bacterium
GCAGCTCGATGATTTGACTCACTTTGATCTCGATGGCTTACTGTTTCTGGCTTTGTTGATATGTATTGCGCGGCCGGCAGCGGTGATGCTTTCCACTATTGGCTCGGGATTGAGCTGGCGTGAGCGTGTTTTCGTCTCCTGGCTTGCTCCGCGTGGTATCGTGGCCGCGGCCGTGGCGTCCGTGTTTGCGCTGCGACTGGCTGACGCCGGCATCCCGCAAGCCGAAACCCTGGTGCCGATCACATTTATGGTGATTATCGGTACAGTTGCGATCTACGGCCTGACTTCACCTTTGCTGGCGCGCTGGCTTGGGCTGGCGCAGGCAAATCCGCAGGGCGCGCTGATCATCGGCGCGCATGCCTGGGGCCGGGCCATCGCTGAGTCGCTCAAGCAGCACGATCTGAAGGTGCTTCTGGTAGATACCAACCGTCACAATACTCAGGCCGCCCGCATGCAGGGCCTGTCAACCTATCACGGTAGCATACTTTCCGAAGAAGTGCTTGAGGACATCGACCTGAGCGGAATCGGGCGCTTGCTGGCTCTCACCTCAAACGACGAGGCAAATTCACTGGCAGCCCTGCATTTCGCAGATATATTTGACCGTGGCGAGCTGTATCAGCTTTCACCGGCCAGCGAAAGGAGCGGTGAGGAGGATGAGTTTTCGCCGGTGCATCTGCGTGGCAGATTTCTCTTCGGTGAAGGCGTCACGTTTGATTCCCTCGATAAGAAATTCGCTTCCGGATGGCGGGTGAAATCGACGAAACTCAGCGAAGAATTTGACTATGAGGCCTTCTGCAATCACTACGGTGATGCCGCCATTGTCCTCTTTATCGTCAAAGAAGGCGGTGAGCTCATTGTGGTGACTACCGACTCGGAGCTCAAACCGGAACCGGGGCAAAATGCTATCGCATTTGTGAAAGAAACTGAACAGGTGGGGATACAATAGCAGTTGAAAAAGGTCTGCTGTTTTACTATCTTCGTAAATGCTACGAATGCTTATAAATTCTTCAAATTGGAGGCGTTAAAATATGATTTCAGAATTCAGGAATCATCCCTTGACCGATTTTTCGAAAGAGGAAAATCGCAGGAAACAACTGGCAGCGTTGGAAGATGTAAAAGGCCAGTTCGATCGTGTTTATCCCCTGTATATCGGAGGCCAGGAGGTTACAACTGGCGATATGTTGCGGTCTTACAATCCGTGTCAAAAGGATCAGGTCGTTGGCACGTTTCACAAAGCCGGAAAAAAGGAAGCTGAACAGGCGATTCTGGCCGCCAATAAAGCCTTTCAGACCTGGTCTCAGGTTGCTCCGAAAGAGCGCGCCGACTATCTGTTCAAAGCAGCCGAGCTTATGCGACAACGACAGTTTGAGCTCAACGCCTGCATGATCTATGAAACCGGTAAGAATTGGGTGGAAGCAGATGCCGATACGGCTGAGGCCATCGACTTTCTTGAGTTCTATGGCCGTGAGATGTTGCGTTACAGCGAGGAGCAGCCGGTAACCCCGATACCGGGCGAAGAGAATGAGCTGTTTTATATTCCGCTCGGCGCCGGCGCTGTCATCCCGCCCTGGAATTTCCCGCTCGCCATCCTGTCCGGCATGACGACGGCGGCCATCGTCGCCGGCAACTGTGTTGTCCTGAAACCGGCCAGCGACTCGCCGACCATCGGACACAAGCTGGTCGAGATCATGCGAGATGTCGGATTGCCGGCAGGCGTGCTCAACTATATCCCGGGAAGCGGTTCTGTTATCGGCGACGACATCGTAACCCACCCGAAAGTCCGGTTCATTTCATTCACAGGCTCCAAGGAAGTGGGGTTGCGAATCAACGAGCTTGCCGCCAAACCGCAGCCAGGCCAGATTTGGATCAAGCGTGTTGTGGCTGAAATGGGCGGCAAGGACGCCATCATCGTCGATAGTGAAGCAGATATGGAGAAGGCAGTGGAAGGTGTGGCCGTATCCGCGTTTGGCTATCAGGGCCAGAAATGCTCGGCCTGCTCGCGCGCTATTGTTGATGCCTCAATCTACGATGAATTCCTCGAAAAGCTTGTCGAGCGCACCAGGAAGATCAGCATGGGGCCGGTGGAAAATCCGGACAACTACATGGGTGCGCTGATCAACAAATCCGCCCAGGATAAGACTCTGAAATATGTCGACATCGGCAAAAAGGAGGGCCGCCTGCTCATCGGTGGCGAAAAAGGACCGGAGGCGGGTTATTATGTCAAACCCACGATCATCGCAGATGTCGATTCTAAGGCGCGTCTGGCGCAGGAAGAAGTATTCGCACCTGTATTAGCTGTTATAAAGGCGCGTGACTTTGACCATGCACTTGACATCGCCAATGATACGGAGTTCGGGCTTACCGGCGCCGTGTTTTCAAATAACCGCGAAAAACTGGAAAAAGCGCGCCGGGTTTTTCACGTTGGCAATTTGTATTTCAATCGCAAATGCACAGGCGCGCTGGTTGGCGGGCAACCTTTCGGTGGTTTCAATATGTCAGGCACCGATTCGAAAGCTGGCGGCCGCGATTACCTGCTGCTGTTCATGCAAGCCAAATCGGTCTCGGAGAAAGTATAGCAAGTCAGGCGGCAGCCGGTTCTGCAACCGGCTGCCGTTTTCGTTTTGAATTGTGCGTAATTCCGTGGCGCAAATGAACAACTTCGCCATTTAACTGAACAATATCCCCATTTCACTCCAGGATCGCATAGCTTATCAGGAGGCGCTCGGCGTTGCGCCAGCGCAACCAGCCCGCTGGCGACGAACTGTCGACAAGCTCGCCCACGCGTACCTGCAGCCAACTTCCTTTCACAGCCAGCGGCCGTAGCGCTGCGCCGGGCGCCAGCGTCAACGCACCGGCGTGGTCCAGAGGTTTTATGCGTACAGGATTTGCCTGCGGCTCGATGATCTCGACCGCTGCGACATTTAGCAGATACTCCGGCCAATGCAGGTATTCGACGGCATGCCGGTCCAGCCAGCGGGTTTCGCCGCTTTGCCGGTTTACGATCACTTCTATCCAGTTTTTGCTCAGGGTCACGGCGCGCAGGTTGAGCAAGTTATAGTCCAGCTTCAGCACTTCCGGCCAGAACCACGGCGGCGCTGTTTTGATGTCGATAAAGTGGTCGCCTTGCACAAACGTCAGAGAATCCGTCGGCGCCTTGTCAAACGGCATGGCATCGAAATCCGGAGCGCCATAGAAATACAGCGGTTGTTCCGGCGCCAACCGCGGCTTGACCATCCCAATGCCAACCGGTTGGCGTGATTGCGGCTGCTGGCTCGCAGTTGCCAAGCGGTAGAATATAAAACTCAGAGCCAACACGGTGAGGAGCCCCACCGCGATCAAGCCTCTGAGAAGCTGCTCGTATGCCAGTTTTCTCGCCAGCAGGACACCCACGATCAACGCGATCAACAGCCCGAGCACACCATAACCCAGGGCAATTGCCGGACCAGCAAGCCCACTGCCCGGCGGTACAAACAAAAGTCCGCCGATCCATGTGCCGCAGAAGAGACCAAGAAACGTGAGTAGCACAACGAAGATGATACCCGGGAAAGTCTTCGAAGCCGCCATGAGATGCATTCCTTTCGTTTTGGTTGTGATGGAGTCGATAACTCAGAGTATGTAGAAGGGTTATTGTTGCTATATATCTAGCGAAGGTCAAAGTTACAAGTAGAAATATGCAATTGCTGTTCAATAATTCAAAATCGGCAGAACCAACTACGTTATATTGACCATAAATGTAGTGGCTGCCCGGGTAAAATGGGAACCGGGTGCGGTCCACACAAAAGGAGGTGGCATTGCTTAC
>CAZVSL010000373.1:3809-5373 GCA_964629935.1 uncultured Calditrichaceae bacterium
GGGCGTGGATTTGATAGTACAGGACTCGGGGCCACGCATCCATGCGATGGCTTTGAGCCATCGGATACAACAGTTCACCTAAAAATTTACTTGACATGTTCATGAAAATAGCTTAAAATTAAGTCAATCAGGGTAAAGCCTTTTTTCTATTATGCTTACACCAACACTTTTTTCGAATCCTCATTTTCTATGACACGCCCGGCAAGACTTTGATCGCCTGAGTTGAACCGGATATGCTCTCGCCGCAGAGAGACCAACCTGCCAGTAAAGGATACCTTGATTCCGGAGTATTCCGATCCCGCTGACGTCGATCTATAAGGACTTATCATAAGGAACCCCCCGAGGTGCATCACGATCGGTTTCTCGCATTGTCGGGAGCATTTTTGCTATGAGCGGACGCATTCATATTTGGCTGCAACACGTGGCTGGCGTTTTACCCTTTTTTGTGCTATTTGCGCTCGGTCCGGTGCGGGAGGCATGGTCCCAGCAGCTTCAGTCTGCCGCCTGTGATTCGAGCTGTCCGGTGCTGCCTTTGCGCTCGGATTCTCTCTCAGTCTCCATACTCAAAGTATCGGCCTCAGGGGAATCTCTGCGCGGGTTGCACTCAGACTCTCCCTATCCGGTTTTTGCTTACGTCTCCGTTCTGGACCTGCACCGTCGCCATGTTGCCGGACTTGCGAACGATACACGCTGGCTCAGCGCTGATGAAACCGCACAGAACGGCGTGCCCGTCGACCAAATCTGGCGTCCGCTGCAAGAATTTAACCACAGCGATACCTGTCAGATAGCGCGATCAAATCTGTACAGCCAGCGCCCGCCGCCGGCTTTTACCGAAGTCATCATTCCCGATCCCACAACCACGCTGCTGGTGATGGACGCAAGCAGCAGCATGAGCGAAATCATCAACAACGAAGCCGAAAAAATTTGCGTCGCCAAGCAAGGTTCACAACTGTTCGTTGATCTGATGCGGCCCGGCGACCGCACAGGTTTGCTGGTGTTCAGCAGGGAGCGGCCCGGCGACCGGCTGCGGTTCACCGATTTTACTGAGGATGCACAGGCGCTGCGTGATACAATCGGTTGCGTCGCTTCGGACCGAAGAAATACTGCTCTGTATGACGCGCTTCTGCTCGCAGTAGACAGAACCAAAGACCAGCCCGGGCCACGCAATATCATCGTCTATACCGATGGTCTGGATAACGCCTCAACCCGCGATGGAACGCCAGAGGCCGTGGTCGATCAAGCCAGACTGGCCGACATTCCCATTTTCACTATCGCCTTAGGTGAGGAAACCAACGAGGATACCCTGAGATTTATCGCCGAGGGTACTGGCGGTTTTTTCCGCAAAGCCAGGAATGTGCAGGAAATGGCCAGGGCCTATGCTGAGATTTCAAGCTTTTTTCATAGTTACTATGTCCTGGCTTATACCTCGCCGCACGCATGCTGCGGCGGCCGCGAGCGTGAACTGAGTATCACGGTGGTCGATTCATCTGCCGCCGGTCGTCGTTCTGATAGCGATAGCCTTGTCTACAACACACCGGCGCCGAAACGCTATGACCTCGAGCTG
>CAZVSL010000373.1:5383-6587 GCA_964629935.1 uncultured Calditrichaceae bacterium
TGACCACAGAGGTGAGCGCCGCCAACGTGCTCGCAGGCAGCGATCTTACCTACGATCTGCGCATAAGAAACCAGGGCCCGACGACTGCCTTTAATCTTACGCTCACAGATAGCGTGCCGCATTTCATGACCCTGGCTCCGCCATTCGATACGACGCGTACGGGAGCACTGTTCTGGCATTTTGATTCTCTGGCCAGCGGCCAGGAAATGACGGTGAGTTTTTCCGGGCAGGTGACCATCCCCGGGTGTGATCCCACAACCCTGACCAACTATGCTGTGCTGAGCGCAGCCTGCGACTCCATTCTCTCTAACAACGGTTCGCAAACCACGGTTACGGTGGCGCCGCGCCCGGCCAGCCTGCAGCTTAGCAAAACGGCCAGCATCGATAGCATACAAACCGGAGATGAGTTTTCTTATGCGCTCACAGTTACAAATGTCTCGGGCGTACCGGCCGAAAACATCACAGTCGTGGATAGTCTGCCGGACCTTGTTTCCGTAGTTGCGCCTGATTCGCTTGCCGGCCAGCGCGTCTTGCGCTGGACTTTTGCCTCGCTAACCGACGATACCACTGTCACCTTTCGCGTGCGCGTTGACGCGCTGCCATCCGATGCAGTCTCCATCGTCAACCGCAGCAACCTTGCCGGCACCTGTGATGACGAGGCCGCCAACAATTTTGCGAGCGACACCCTGTTCGTGCGCAAAGGTCCGCGCGGCTGCGACCTTGCGCTCAGCAAGACTGCCAGCGTCGATACGGTCTCTGCCGGCAGCCGGTATGTTTATTCATTGAGCATCACCGGCGCGACTGCCAGTCCGGCGCAAAATGTCACGGTGGTGGATTCGTTGCCGGAATTTGTTTCGGTGCTCGGGGCGGATTCACTTGCGTTGCAGGATAATGTCCTGAGCTGGCATTTTGCCAGTTTGCAGCGTGATACGGTGCTGTCGTACTCGGTCGAAGTTGGCGCGTTGCCGTCTGATTTGAGCACGCTGATAAATCGCGCCAGCCTGGGCGCCGCCTGCGATACTGATCTGTCTGACAACACGGCCAGCGATACGGTGTATGTTACGCATGAAACAGGTGCGTGCGACCTTGCGCTCAGCAAGACCGCCAGCGTCGATACGGTCTCTGCCGGCAGCCGGTATGTTTATTCACTGAGCATCACCGGCGTGACTGCCAGTCCGGCGCAAAATGTCACGGTGGTGGATTC
>CAZVSL010000374.1:0-6506 GCA_964629935.1 uncultured Calditrichaceae bacterium
TCTCGTCCTCGGCCGTCGCGACGACCTCGCCGTCGTGGACGAAGTCCACCCTCTCGATGCCGTTCAGGTGATAGGCCACGATGCCGACGATCGGCGCCTCGGCCGAGAGGTCCGCGTGCGCCGGCAGGGACCACAGGGCGATCGCCGGCTCGTTCTCCCCGACTGCCGCGGCGGGCGAGGCCGCAACGAGGATCACAAGGGTCCCCGCCCAGGCGATGCGTCCGAGCTCTTTCACGATCCGACTTATCCTTTGAGACAACATGTCCGTCCTCCCGTGCATTCCGGATTCGAGTGGCCGGGCCTCGGCCCCGCGCCCAAGCCGGGCCGAGTTGCCCATGCCACGAGTGTATCAGGCTCCGGGAGATCGGCAAGCGTTCGTTCAGCCGGGGGTGACCGTGGGTGTGCGGGGGCCTGCCGTTGCCCCTTCCCGAATCAGGTGCCGGACCGTTGGGGTACCGCGGTTGCCGCCGATGTCGGGGCGGGCCCGATGCTCTCGGTGCGCCGGATGTTGAGCGGAACCCGGATGTCCTTGGGCTGGCGCTCACTGGCCAGCATGCGGTCGATCATCTCGAGCGCACAGCGGCCGGCCCGGTTCCAGTCGAGCTCGAAGTACGTGATCGGCGGACAATGTGGCGGCAGGGGCAGGTTCCGCGGCGAGCTCAGCGTGGCCAGGCTCATGTCTCGGGGAATACGCAGCCGGCGAAAGCGCTCCAGTTCGACGAGCACGCGGAGGAACGTCGGTGGGCCGAGCACCAGGGCGGTGATCCGCGGCCGCAGGGCCAGGACGCGGTCGAAGATGACGGGGGCGTCGGACCATCGGCTGAAGACCACGGGCATGGTACACTCCCCGTGCAGGTCGAGCCTCCGGAGCGATTCCATCCAGGATGCCACGGGGGGCTCGTCGCCCCGGACCGTCAGGTACAGCGGAGTTTCCACGAGAGCCATGTTTCGGTGGCCGAGCTTGGCCAGCTTGTCGGCGAGTTCGTCCAGGGCCCCCGCGTCGTTCGTGTTCAGCGAGGGCAGCCCCATGCCCTCGATCCGGCGATTGAACAACAGGACCGGAAAATTGTGTTCCGCCAGGTCGATGATCGGGGCCAGGTGGTTGGGGCGAAGCTCGGGCACGAAGGCGGCGTGGTACCGGCACATAACGCGGCGCGAAAACGCGAGCTGGTTGTCGTGCGGGATGCACTCGACTTGAGTGCGGTAGCCGCGCGCTTCGCCCGCCGCCGTGACGGCCCGCGCCAGCCGCCTCTGGAACGGAGCGCGCGACAGGGGGAAAAACTCGTGGCCCAGCAGGATGGCCAGGCGCCGGGAGCGCTGCTCGGCCGCGGCGGCCGCCAGGATGTCGCGGGCCCGCGCCCCGGCGCCAGGCAACACCGTCGCGGGGCGGCGCTCCGCCACCGCCAGCAGCCCGGCCTCGCGAGCCATCCGCAGTACCTTGCGCACCGTGCGGTCCGACACGTTCAGTGTCGCGGCCAGCGTCCGCGTGCCGGGAATCCGGGCGTCCGCCGGCCACTGGTTCGAGGCCAGTTGCCGGAGCAGGTAGTCGTAGACGCGACGCGTGAGCAAGGACTGTTTCATAGCCAACGGCGCTCCTGCCGGCTTGCTGCGGCGTTATCCTGCGGCACTTTAGACAGCATACCCCATTTCGGCCCGCCCGGCAACCGGCGCACCCGAAGGCCGAGCGATGCCCGTGCAGCCCGCTTGCGGTCCATAAGCTCCGCCTGAAGCAAGAGTTGCGTGAAGTAAGCAGAGCGCGTGGAGTTCAGGCCCGGCCGAGGCGATGCCGTTTGTGATTCGCTCATCTCCCACTATACTGGTATGGAGGCAATCGACCTCGGCCCACCGCTTATGGGATTCGCGTCTTCGGTGCACGTCGGAGTACGTGGGATCGGTAGTGGGGCGCGGAAGCCGGGTCGGTACCGGCAGCGGCACCTCGACGACACCTCGGCCAAGCGAGCCGGTGATATTAGCTGGGCGACGACGCTCCGCCAGAGCACTTCGCGTTGGGGAGCGTGGAACCAAACACTTTTGGGAGGTGCGAGCATGCGACGCTTACTTATGGCGTGCGTCATCGCCGCCGGTGCGCTGGCGATGAGCCCCGGAACAGCCGGGGCCGAAACGGTTCAGTACGACGTCGCCGCCTCGGCCGACGACTGCTACGCGACCGAAACGTGGAGCGCGTACAACCAGGACATCCTCTACTGGCCGTATACCAACGGCGACCGCCGGGCCTTCATGCGCTGGGCCGTCGACGTCCCCGCCGACGCAACGATCACGACCGCAACCGTGAAGGTCAAGTCCAACGGCGAGGCCGGCGACGGTAACGCCTCGACCGTTCGCCTCCAGCTCCTCGACAGCGACGACTGCCCGGACTTCACCACCAACCCGCACGACTCGGCGGTGACCTCCGGATACGTCGACTGGTCGGTCGACGGCACGTGGACGGACGGCCAGTGGTACAGCTCGCCCGACGTCTCGAGCATCGTTCAGGAGTTCATCGACCGGTCCGGCTACGCGTCGGGCAACTACCTGGGGCTGCGCGGCATCAACCAGTCCGGCCTCTGGAAGCGGGCCTACCAGATCGACCACGCGACCGCCGACGCACCCGTCCTGGAAGTCACGTACTCCGTGAATCAGGCACCCGTCGCCGACGCCGGCAGCGACCAGACGGTCACCGACACCGACGACAGCGGCGCCGAAACGGTCACCCTCGACGGCTCCGGGTCGAGCGACTCGGACGGGGCGATCACGAGTTGGGTCTGGAAGGAATCGGGCAGCCAGATCGCCACGGGCGAGACGGCCGACGTGAGTCTCGACGTGGGCGAGCACACGATCACGCTGGAGGTCACCGACGACGACGGGGCCACCGACACCGACACGGTCCTGGTGACGGTCGAGCAGCCGGTCGAGATCACCGTGTCCTACGACGTCGCCGCCTCGGCCGACGACTGCTACGCGACCGAAACGTGGAGCGCGTACAACCAGGACATCCTCTACTGGCCGTATACCAACGGCGACCGCCGGGCCTTCATGCGCTGGGGGATCATTCATCTGTTTCACGGCGCTCAGGATTCTCTCCATTTTTGCATCGAGATTAGCGAACTCAATATTCTCTTTAGCAGATTCTTTGCCAGCCACTATGTTCTCCAAGTACTATACTTTGTTAGACCTTGTAATTACTGTCCTTAGTTTCATTTGGAAATCACTTCCCAATTCCATTGTCAACTGATTCCATTCCAGTCGATGCATTATTCTGAGCAACAGGTTAAAAATAGACATGAACAAAGTGCGCCAATTTCAATATTATGTGTGTAATATAATAAAAACGGAACATGATGTTGTGATTTTTCAGACCATTTCCGCCGACACTATGAACTGTTCGCGAACAGACAGAGATCGCATGAAAAAGGACGCGTGTCCACGCAGCGCGCATATTTAACAGGCACGAAGCCATGGAATGGAAATCAATACTCGGTGGATCAGGAACAACGAACGACAAAATCAGAAATTGTCATTCATTCACACCTTCCAATATCACCCAGCTCTCTGCCCGTGCAAACGAAATCCTCGAGTCCGGTCTGCTTTCCAACTTTGGCAAGTACAATTCCCTGCTCGAAGACCGGCTGCAAAAATTTCTAAAAGTCACGCATGCCCTGACTGTTCCGAATGCTTCAACCGGACTACACATTCTCCTGTCAACAATCGATAAAGAAGAAGAAGGCGCCGAGGTGCTGGCGCCAAGTTTTACTTTTGCGGCGACGGTTCACCCAATCGTTCATGCCGGTCTCAAACCCGTGTTTGTTGATGTTGACATAAACTCATTCAATGCGAGTTGCAATGACATCATTGCCAAGATCAACAGCGATACCTGTGCGATTCTGGCGGTCAACAATTTCGGCAATCCCTGTGCAATTGACCAGCTCGAGCGCATTGCTCAGCAATATAAGATACGTCTTCTTTTTGATTCAGCAACGGCGCTGGGTTCAAAGTATCAGGAGCGCTATGTTGGTAATTTCGGTGATGCGGAAGTTTTCAGCTTCAGCGGCACCAAAATTGTCACCGCCGGCGAAGGCGGCGTCATCACCACCAACAACGACGAGCTTGCCGAGACCATAAGGTGTCTCAGAAACTACGGTTACACGCCTGGCAAGCGCGATTGCCTCTATCCCGGTTTCAACGGCAAGCTGGACGAACTCAGCGCGATGCTTGGCCTATGGTCGCTCGAGCAGATCGAAAGGCAAATTGCATGGCGCAGGAAACTCACCCTGATTTACAAGAATGAACTGGACGGCATTCCGGGGCTTCATTTTCAGACCATTTTGCCATCATCTGAATACAATCATAGTTATGTGGCAATAGCACTCAATCCCTACCAATTCCATGTTAGCGCAAATGAACTCGCTTACGCCTTGAGACAAGAAGGCATAGAAGCGATCCGCTATTTTGCACCTCCGATGCACCGAACGACAGCGTACAGAGAGTTCAGCGTTACAAGCCTGAAAGAATCGGAGATATTGTCCCACCGCATCTTATGTTTGCCAATTCATATAATGTTAAAAGAGCGACAGGTGCGCGATATTTGCAGCAAAATCATCGCAATAAGAAGACGGGCGCTGAAAAGACGAAATATACAGATGCCGCAACATCATGGCGTCAATAACCTACCAACTACGCCTGAAGAGCCGGTGACAGCATAATATCGAAATCTCTTTTACTTCTTGCCGTTTTGCCAATCTTCCAGAACCGATTCTATGTGATTGAACGCCAGCCGTTTCGGCAGCCTCGTTAGTTCAAACCATCTAACCTCTGCAACCTCCTCTTGCGGTGCGATCTCACCTTTGGTGACGCTGCAGGTGTAATAGATATTCAAAGTCGATTCTTTGGGTGTGCGGTAGAAGTCCATGTACAGACCAACCAGGCGTGATACAGCAACTTCGACGCCGAGCTCCTCAGATACCTCGCGCTTCAGGCCGATCTCAGGATGCTCATTGAAATCGAGGAAGCCGCCGGGAAAATCCCAGAAGTCTCTGTAAGGCAGATTGGCGCGCCGGATCAGCAGAACTTTACCGTTGTTGGCGATGACGGCGCCGACGCAGGGCTTGGGGCTGTTGTAATAGATGAAGCCACATTTGGCACAGGTCAACAGATGTCTGCCGTTTTTCGATCCTGGTTCCGGATCTATTCGCATACCACATGTGGGGCAGAATCGCAAATCCATCACACCCATTCCTCGAGATTTGCACAATGGGAAACATTTGTTTTGCTCAAGTTTCGCAGGCCAACTCGGCCAACTGCGAAACTTGAGATATCAATGTAAGCAACGCTGTAGACTTATGCAACCAAAGATTGTGCAGAAGGTTATGCATGGCTGGTTGCCTGGAATCTCGCCTACACATTCTCAGCTTGCAGTCTTGCAATACCCGCCACGCGCCAATTCAACAGCGCAATGATAACCACGCCGAGGATGATGGCCCAGATTGTCAGACTATATGAACTCGACATCAACAGGATCATGGCTGCTGCAAACAAGAAAGCGCGTTGCCAGAGACCGAGACGGGCAAACATGAAGCCGGTGATGCAGGAGGCCAGGGCGCCGATCGCCAGCAACGTTTGACTGAGACCGGCGACTATCGTGCCCACATCAGCTAAACCACCATCGGCAGCAAGCAGAAGCAGCTCCGGCTGCAAGACAAAAGCGAACGGCAGCGCAAAGCCAATCAATGCGTATCGAAATGCGGCAATACCGGATTGCATGATACTGGCTTTGGCAATGGCCGCAGCCGTATAAGCTGCTAACGCCACGGGCGGCGTCACCATCGACATCATGCCAAAATAGAAAATAAACAGATGGGCCGCAAGCGGCACCAGACCGAGGTCGCCCAGCACCGGGCCGATGAGCGTCGCCATCAGCAGATAACACACCGCCGAGGGCAAGCCCATGCCGAGTATAATTGTCGATACCATGATCAGCAGAAGCGCCAGAATCAGGTTGTTCTGGGCCAGCGGCAGGATGGCGCCCGGCAGCTTGGCGCCAATGCCAGTCAAGGTCACCACGCCAATGATCAGGCCTACGCATGAAGCGGCCGCGATCAGGGAGACGCCGCTCCTGGCTGCGTCCACCATGGCCGCGACCATCCCGGAGGGGGAGATGCGCGTATGTTTGCTCATTGCGCCGATGATGAGAATGATGACAAGGCTAAGGCTAACAGCCCGAAAGGGTGTATAGCCAATCACGAGCAGCAAAATCAGCACAAAGAACGAGCTGAAGAATACAACTCCCTGAAAAGCCGGCGGCTTCTCCCCGGCCGCGGCTTGCGTGGCAATCCCCGAAGCGCCAATCTTTTTGGCCTGCAAATGTACAATGAGCAGCAATGCCGTGTAGTAGAGAATCGCGGGAATCAATGCTGCACGAATGATCTCCAGGTAGGTGACCGCCGGTTCGATGATCTCGAGCATCATGTAGGCGCCGGCGCCCATAATCGGCGGCACCAGTGCGCCGCCGG
>CAZVSL010000375.1:0-6482 GCA_964629935.1 uncultured Calditrichaceae bacterium
CTGGGTAAATCGTATTACTATCTGGGTGCAAGAAAATCCATCCTGGATGATTCTGTGGCGCAGACTCTCTATGATAGCTCTGCCATCAGCCTGGCATTCCTGACAGAAAACTTTTCGGAGCACGAATATAGCGAAGAGGCCTATTTCTTGCTGACAAAAATGGAGCGGATGCGTACGGATAGTATAAGTGGCCAGACTTTACAGCGTTTGAGAAGCTGGCAGCAAGAATACCCGGGTGGCAAATATCTCGATTATGCCACTGTGACCCTGGCCGAGCATGTTCTGAATACCTCGAAAGGCGACACCTCAGCAATCCGAAAAGCGAGACAGAGCTTTTCCACTTTGTCGAAACGCAAAACGAAGTCGACGCTCGCAGAACGGGCGGCATTTGGCAATGCGCACTGTGCAACATTGCTGGATTCTGATTCCCTTGCACTGTCCCTGTTGGATTCGTTTATATCCGGCTACCCGGCAAGCCGCTATCTGCCAAAAGCGTTCATGATGCGCGCACAATTGTACAGAAAAGCCGGAGACGCAGCCTCCGCACGTCGAGACTTGCGTAGCGTACGCGATGATTATTTTTACACGCCGCAAGCTGCGAGAGCCGCCCTTGAACTCGCCGAGCTTGAATCACAGCAAGGCAATCATGAGTTGAGCCTAAAACTATACGATGAGACGCTCAGGAACTGGCTGCAGCCTTCGAATAATTCGAATAATATGAGGGCCGCGCTGCAGAAGCGGGCAGAACTCCTGCGCCGGCTCGGCCGCCATTCCGATGCGCTAAAGGCGTACCTGGCGTTCCTGGACACCTACCCGGCAGCGCCACAGTCCGAACAGGCACGTTTCGCTTTGGCTCAGATTGCTCATGAATTGGGCCACCACGATGCAGCCACGGAGTACTACAAGCTCATCGCCGCCTCCGGCCAGAATGTCTTGCTGCGGTTCGAGTCCAATCTGGCAATCGGCAACATTTTGTTCGATGAGAAATTGTACGCTGAGGCAGAGAAATTCTACAAAGCGGCTTTGGACATTCCGGATATCACGCCACCGGATAAGCGGCGCGCTGAAAAACAACTGATTCGCTGTCAGTTCAAGGTACGACAGTTTTCAGCCGCAGAAGCTGATGCCGGGCTGTACAAGAAAAAATACGCTGATACCAGGGATGACGAAGCTCAGTTCTTGCTCGATGCGGCCAATGCACATAAGTCAGCAAAGAATTTTGAGCTTGCCAGAAAAGCGTTCAAAAAACTGCGAGATGACTACAAGGGCAGCGAATGGGGCGCCCGGGGTGAGTTTGGTCTCGGCGCCGTGGATTTGATCACCAATCATACCGAAGATGCTCTCAAAACCCTGACCGCCATCCCGGACAAATATCCCGATAGCGAAGTCACCCCGCTGGCGTATTTCAACCTTGGCGACTTCTACGTCAAATCCCAGCAAATGGAAAATGCGATCCACGCTTTCAAGAAGGTGTTGCAGCACCCGCAAGCCGGCGATCTGCACGAAAAAGCGCTTCTCTATCTCATCCAGGTGTATCGGGATGCCGGCATGTACGACCAGGCGATCGTCAGTACACGCAGCTACCTCGATACCTATGCGGACTCAGAACATGCTTTCCGCAAGAAAATCGATCTGGCGCAGCTTCTGATGCAATTGAAAGATTACAGGCGTGCCATCGATCAGCTTGAAGTGCTGTTGCCGTATGCCGATAGTGAAACAGAGGCAGAGATTCAGTTCTATATCGCACAATGCTACAAAGAAATGGGCAACTTCAAACAGGCCTCTGCCGAGTATTTGAAAGTAAAATATCTGACAAAGCCAACCAAGCTACCATGGCATGTAACTGCACTATTCGAAACCGGAAGATGTCTTGTAAGGATGAACGAAATTGATCAGGCCAGGAGAATCTTCAACCGCATTGTGGCTGAACAGGGCGCCGCAAGCAACTTTGGTCGTTTTGCGCTCAAACAGCTTGAGGAGCTCGAGGCCAAGGCAAGGAAGACGGCTGCAAACGGCAAGCAGAACTAACAGCGGGCTGCACGGTTGCAGCTCACCGGGGTCCCTGACCATCCCTGCAAGTTTTCCCACATGTTCCAGGCGATGCGATAAGTTATGGATTTTCAAAAGTTTTGGACATTCACAGCTTATTTGTTCTTTTGCCGGAATAAATCAATCGCGCGTCAGTATATTCAATAGAAATAAATCATATCTGTTCGTCTCTACAAAAGCCGTGCAAAAATGGATTCAAAGAGTGAAAAAGATGTCTTAAGGCATATCAATAGGGTATTGGCTGGTGATTCAAGAGCGTTTGAATGGATCATTAAGAAATATCAAAGGCGAGTTTATTTCACGGTTCTGCAGATGGTTATGAACCACGAAGACGCCGATGATGTGTTACAAGAGACTTTCATCAAAGCATACACAAAGCTCAATACGTTTGATGAAAGCTATCCATTCTATCCCTGGCTTTACAGGATCGCAGTGAATACGGCCCTGAATCATCAAAAAAAGAAATCTCGCTTGCGAGCCATGTCGCTTGATGATTTGGACGGCAATAATCACCATGCCGAGCTTGCGGAATCAGCGCAACAAGTCCACACCATGGAAGGCAACGAATTGGCGGGAAAGCTGTGGGAAGCACTTGACAGGATTCCCCATGAGCAGAGAACTGTTTTCGTCTTAAGAGTAAATGATGGGTTGAGTTACCAGGAAATCAGTGATACCCTGGAAATTTCAATTGGTACTGTTATGTCCAGATTGTCGCGTGCACGCGAAAAACTAAGAACCTTGTTACAAGCTTATTTGGAAACCAAAGATATCGAGGTATAAGCCATGACCCCCTGTGAGTACCAATCTAAGCTTGAAGCTTATTTAGATCGGGCTCTGTCTGCCACAGAGATCAAAGAATTCGCCCGGCATGCGCGTGAGTGCGCGTCATGTCAGACTCAACTGCAAAAGTTACAGGAGCTTGAGTCACTATACAAAAACTATGTTGACACGGCTTTGGGTAGTCCCCCGCCGCATTATTGGGAGACAGTAACGAATCGCATCATGCTCCGAATCGGTGTTCCGGAGAAGAGAAGCATCATCGCTGCGTTATTTGACGAAATCGGTCATTTATTGGCGCGTAGGAGCTTTCAGTTTGGTTTCGGCGCCGCTGTGGCAGCTATCTTAGTTGCTTTGTTATTGAACTGGCAGGAGACTCAGACGCCTTCGGTTGCGGAGCATCAAGAAAAGCAATCATCGGAGGAGTCGCTGGTCACTGCACCGCCCGCACAATTGTCAGATGGTGTGTCTGAGATGGCAAAAGTCGACGCTCCACCATCTGAAGTCGAGGCTGAAAAGCGGCATAATGCTAACCAGGACGCTAGCGTCGTTGCTGAGCAGGGGCCTGAGACCAGGAAGCCGGATCTTGTTGTCAGTTCAAAAATCATAGCGGACCGGCAGCCAATCGAAATCCCGGCTCGCAGAATCCGCGGGCTGGCTGCCAGTGACGTGGCAGAAGAATTGACGCCTCTGCCCAGTCCGGATTTCATTATCGCAAGCCAGAACGAGGATGGCGCAAGCGAAGCCCAGGATATCAGCTCCATCATTGCAGCCAGCAATGTGACAGATGGTGCAAAGCCGCGCCCGGTGGATGGGAAGCCCGCAGAGCTGGAATTGACTGAGCAGCGCAGCGATTTCGCCGAGACGCTCTGGATCGTCCAGGAGAGTAAGACTCTGAGCGAAAAGAAGAGCATCTGGCTATCATATATTGCACGTGAAGGCAATAATACCTACCGGGCCATGGGCATTTACAGGCTCGCACTTGTTATGGCCAGCATTGCAGAACAGACCAGAGACCATGATGACGCGCGTGAGGCAATTGAATTCTTTAAAGAGCATGAACGCTCACTACGTTCACAGATGAATGGCAATCGCTACGACAGGAAGCTCCATGCCTTGCAGCTCATCCTTGAGTACTAAAGCGGAATGCCGCCTGAATTCAACGATCATGTTCACTCTGCAGCAGAGATACAGCAAACTTGAGAATCATCACATGAAGTTACGATTCACAATCGGAAAACAGTTCGCAAGGCTTCTCGCAGTGATAGCCATCTTTGTTGGCGGTCACGACGTGAGCGGTCAGGGATTTATTACGCCATTCGAGGAGAGCGACTATCACGCCATTCTCAAGAAGCAGGAGGTGAGGATAGAAGTACATGACCGAGTTGCGGAAGTCGTTGTTAAGGAAACATACCACAACCCCTACGATGTTGATATTCAAGGTTATTACAACTATTCTTTTCGCAAAGATTGCCAACCCAGAGAATTGCGTTTCACCATAAAAGGCGCTGACTTCAAAGGGAATTTTCTGGAAGAAGAAAAAGCCAAGGATATCTACCTGGATGCGTTTCGAGGCAGAGCGGACCACGGGTTCCTGCGGATGATGGGGCAACCCTTGTTCCGGGCCCGCATTTATCCGATCTTCGCTCATGCAAGCGAAGAAATCGTGTTCAGATATAAAGAGCAACTGCCAAACGATGACGGTCTTGTCAGAATAGTTTGTCCCTTCCTGAGCGATGCGAGCAAATCTCTTGCTTCAACTTCTGCCGCAACCAAAACTGATGGTGATTACTTTGCATCCCTGCAACACTATGTGAGCACGCCCCCGGGTAGTGATTCAAATCATGAATACAATCCGGAAAGGCGGATCGAGGTGACGCTCACAACAAATCAGCCGATTCGGAATGTATACTCGCCGACGCACGACGTCCACGTGACGCGTTCTGGCGAACAGCGTGTAAGAGTTGTCTACAAAGAAAGAGCGGTAGAGAATGAAGGTGATTTCATTCTCTACTATGGTGAAGACAACAGCGATATTGGCGTGGACATACTTACCCATAAGCGTGGCGATGAAGATGGCTACCACATGATCCTGTTGACACCGAGTTCGGAGATTTCACAACACAAGGTTCTCAAGAAAGACCTCATCATTGTGACGGATATCTCATCCAGTATGAGAGGCCAAAAGCTTCGCCAGGTAAAGGAAGCCCTGACCCGGGGACTCGAAACCCTGAATCCCGATGACCATTTCAACATAATAGCCTTCAATAACGAAGTCAAGATGTTCAGCAAGTCACTGGTCAAGGCTTCTGAGCGGCGTTCTGACGCAATGGCCTTTGTACGACAATTGGAGGCCGGTGGCGGCACCAATCTAAACGAGGCGCTTCTCACGGCCGTCAATCTGCAGGGGAGTATCAGCGGTATCCGGACCCTAGTGCTCATCACCGACGGAAAACCCACGGTCGGATTGACTGACGTCGCCCAAATTCGTGATAACCTCGGCATGCTCAACCACCAGGGTTTTAAACTCATCAGCTTTGCGATTGGCGCCGAGGTTAACGCACGGCTCCTGGATGGCCTGGCCCATGACAGCAATGGCGCTGTTCGATATCTGGAGAACCCGGACCGTATTGAACCCAACCTCAGCGCTTTTTTCGATGAAATCAGTAAGCCCGTTTTCCGGAATATCAGCCTGCGTTTCAGTGATTCTGAAGCATATGATGTATATCCTGAGAAAGTGGATGCCTTGTTCATGGGAAAACAGGTGAGCATCCTGGGACGTCATCGGGGTAAGGCGCCTGATAAGCTCATCCTTTCCGGGCAAGCTGATGATGGCGTTGCCTTCGAGCACACATTCAGAGTGACGCCGGTAGCCGATGGCAATGATTTCCTGCCGGTATTATGGCATGCTCGCAGGGCAGGGCATAATATCGATGAATTGCGGTTCAATACACCCACAGAGAATGTCGATCTCTCCACCCTGTATCTCAGATACCGGGAGATATTCCCTCAGCTTAGCGAGGGTGAATTTAGTAAGTGGTTTGTCGGCTGCGATGATGATGGGATAGATGCAAACCTCGCGATCCAAGTTAGCAAACAAGTTGCACGAATTAAGCAGGGCTCGCTTCTGAAACCAGGACTCATGAACGCTACGCAACGCGTGGGCGGGAAGATATTCAGGCAAAATAAAGAGGGGTACTGGACCGAATTGTCACTTGCGACAAAACCAACAGGCGATGTCCTGAACATTAGATATCGAAGTAACGCTTATTTCAGCCTGCTGCAGAATTATGCCGAAACGGCTGCGTATCTGGCCCTTGGCCCGAAATTGGTGTTTAATTTTTATCAAACTTTCATAAAAATAGATGAACAAGGCGTCGAGAATATTAGTAAAACCCAATTGGATGAGTTATTGATGAATTGATTTCATATTTAAAATCTTCATTGATCCTCCTCCTTTTAGCCATGAAGAAGCCGTGATTCCAGATCGCGGCTTCTTTTTTTTAGGCGTTGACTTTATTGCTTTTTTTGAGTATCGTAGCCAGAGCATGGCAGATTATATCGACAAGATCATTCAAATCGCACTCGACGAAGACCTCAGCAACCGTGGTGACGTCACCACCGACTATTCGGTGGCGGAAGATATCACTGGCGTT
>CAZVSL010000376.1:0-6457 GCA_964629935.1 uncultured Calditrichaceae bacterium
CTGAATCCCGAAAGCCTTCGACGAAAGCATTCGGGACAGTCACTATTTCGCTACGCCTCTGTTTGTTAATGACTTGACTCATGTTCAAATGATGTTTGTGAGTTTTTCAGGCCAAAAGAATACTAAACTAATAAAGATGAAAAAATGAAAGCTAATAATCAAGCTTGAATTGCTCGTGCCTGTGATCTCTCGAACTGAGCCGGAACCAACAGGCTGACGCGATCCAAGCCAGCCAAAACCGCCATAACCGTATTTTCACATGTCACCTGTTTGTACCGCAGAAAAGCCCAAAAAGCGCACAGCCGTCCGGTTTGAAAACCGGACGGCTGCGCATGTGCTTGAGGATAAGAGGAAGGAAAAGCGAAGACTCAGTTAACTTCAGCGTTATCGGAATTGCGGGCACGATAACGGCCGTGGAAGAAACCGCGTCCGTCGCCGACGCGGCCGGTCTTAAACTTGCCGCGCAAGGTCCCGACATTGTCGAGCTCGCGGTTCACCCAGCGTCCGCGGAAGAAGCCGCCGTTTTCGCCGCGCTCAAAACTCCATTCCCCGGCCAGCAGACCACGGAATTCTCCGTTCAGGCTGATGTATTTGCCTTTGAAAACCTTGTTGCCCGCGCGATTGATACCCCAGATGCCTCTGACGTGGCCGGCATTGGCGCCAAGGCTGTTGATCCAACGTCCTCTGAACTGACCGTTATTGCGGCCGGCCTTGGTCCAGCGGCCCGAGATGAAGCCGCCGGAAAACGGCAGATATTCATGACTGCGGGTGATGATAGAAACCTCATGACCAGCGCCGCCAACCGGCTCCAGCAATTCCAGGGAATCGAGCTCGCTAAAAGCAAGCACTTTTGAGTAGGTACCGGCGTTGAAAGTAAATGCGCCTTCGACATCCGTGGTGTCGTAATCGATGATTGCGAGCAGCATGCCATCTAAATGGGGCTGCGTCTGCGAAGTAAACTCGACGACCTGACGTGATTCGCGCGGCAACTGAATGGCATCGTTCGATTCAAAGCGAATGGTCTTGAGCACAACGAGCGTGCCTTTGTTCACCTCAGCCGAGCCGCTCCAATCGATCACTTCCGTCGCTGTGGAATCGCCTTCGAGCAAGCCATAGGTGATGCGCAGAAAATACGCCTTCACCGGGGTCGAATCGTTCAGCGCCCTGCCATCCAACACGGCCGCGACGTCGCTCTCATCGGCAATGGGATCGCCGGCATCTTCATCTTGCGGGAAAGCATCCAGCATGTCCGCTTCGCCAAACGCGGTCGCTTCATCGCTGGTGTCAAAGCCACCGAATTCCTCCTCCAGATTCAGCTTCTCGTCGCCGATGGCTTCATCGCCTGCGCTGCTTAAGTCATTGTTGCTGCTGCATGCGGCCAACATGAGAATCGCCGCCAGGGCTGAAACGTACAAGAATGAAAACATCTTCTTCATGACTAATTACCTCCTGTAAACTTGAGTTTGTTTGAATAATGACTTCCGTATTGCGTTTTCAGCCCGGGGACATGCAAGGGGTGGGCCAGAACATGTAGGGGGCCTGAAGACTACAAGCTAAAAGGCATAATTTCAATTACTTAAGATTAAGAACTATTTGTCCCGGACTTGTGGCTTCATTCATTTCGGATGACCGAATACATCCAAAATAGTACCAAAAGGTACAGTCTGGGAAGGTATGGGTAGACTATGGAAGAGTTAAGTAAGGAGAACAAGACCACTGAAAGATGTTAAGACATATCCAATGGCCTGGTGTTGCCTTGAGGATACTCAACTCTTGAGCATACTCAACTACGGTCTCGTCGCAAGTTTTGCTAACACACGTCGGCCACAATCAGCCAAACCGCAAGTTGCGCAATGCCCTGATACGTTGCAACATGGGTGGATGTGAGTAATTGAGGAAAACATACAGCGGATGCGGCGTGAGATTGCTGAGATTGTGCAGAGAGAGCTTCTTAAGCGCACTGATCATCGATTCCGGATCTTTGGTGGTTTTGGCTGCAAAGCGGTCGGCTTCATATTCGTTCTTGCGGGAGAAAATCTGCATGAACACAGACAGGATCAATTCTATGGGCGAATAGAGCATGCCAAAAAAAATGAGGCCGGCATAGGTGGACATCTGCTCCATGTAAAAAGCCTCGAACAAGCCTTTGTGGCCGAGGAAAATAGAAAGCAGGTAAAACATGACGCCTGCGTGCAGAATACTGATGACCATGCTCTGAATGATATGCTTTTGCTTGTAATGGCCGATCTCGTGCGCCAGCACAGCGACAAGCTCCGGCACCGTGTGCTTTTCGATGAGCGTATCGAATAACGCGATGCGCTTGTTCTTGCCAAAGCCGGTGAAGAAGGCGTTCGACTTGGTGGAGCGCTTCGAGCCGTCCATGACAAAGACGTTTTTTAAAGAAAACTTAACCTTTTCAGCGTAGTCGAAAATGGCGTCCCGCAGCTCACCCTCTTCAAGCGGGGTAAACTTGTTGAACAGCGGCATGATCCAGGTGGGCGCGATAAACTGCACAAACAATGTAAAAACAGTAGTGGCTATCCAGCAGTAGACCCACGCCAGATCGCCGGCGTACTCGAAAAATGCCAGCACACCCGCCAAAACCGGCGCACCGAGCAGAATGCCTAACAGCAAGCCTTTAAGCAGGTCCAATACAAAAGTTTTCGGCGTGGTTTTGTTGAATCCAAAGCGCTCTTCAATCACGAATGTGCCGTAAATGCTAAATGGCAACGACAGCAGTCCACGTGCGAATACCAGGATGCCGATATAGAAAATGCCGGTCAGAATCGGATGCAGATGCCAACCTCTTACAATCTGGTCCAGATAATGAAAACCACCGGCAAACCAAAAAATCAAGGTAACAGCCAGTCCGAATGTGGACGAGACAAACCCAAACTTTGTGTGTACTCGGGTATATTCCTGCGATTTGCGATATGCGTCAGCATCGTATACGCCTTTAAATTCCTCCGGCAATTCTGGTTTCAAAGCCTTCAGATTCAGAATCTCTGTGACCAAATCTATTACAAAACTCAGGATCAGAGTTGCTAAGATTATAACGGCGTATATGTTCATGCGAAGTCTCCGAAAAATGCCATGCCAACTATAAGAAATGTTCAGCAAAAAACAAAGAGTTGAATTCAACAAAACAAGACAATGCTAAACTTTTCCTGCACTTATGCTGATATAGATGTAGGCCTTATCATGGTACCAGAAAGCTTCAAAATATCCAAACTTGATGCTGCAGAGCGGCAGCTCAAGGAGGCCATTCGCCTCGTTGTTGAAAACCGGGATCCGATTTCAACCCATACGCTTGCATGTGCTGCGCACCAAATCCTCTACGATCTGGCGCAGAAGAACGGCATCGCAAGCAATATCAAAGACATCGTACCCAATCGCAAGAAGCGGGATTGGTTTAACATTCTCAACACACCCTACAATTTCTTTCGCCACGCCAATAAAGATTCCGATAAGAAGATCACATTCAACCCAACCATCAGCCACTTCTTCATCCTGGATGCCACTTACCTGTACCAAAACCTGAACAACAAGCTCTTCTACGAAGGGGCGCTGTTCAGGATATGGTTCAGCAAATATTATCCCGACTATATCCTAAAAAGCAATACCGGCGACAGGCTGACCGATTTGATGCAGGAGTTCAAAGCCTTCTTCACGGACGAAGACTTCCTCGAATATCTCAGCCTGATCGACAAATACGACCTGAACTATATCAAGCCCAGAAATGCGTGACGCTTCTCATTTTAGCGTGCATGCGGCGAATTCTGCAACAACCGTACGTCCCCATAGCCCGAATAAACCCTGTATACAGCACGGGGTCTAGGACCGGAAATACCAAATGAGCCTTGATGCTTCAGCGTGTCTGCGTGTCTTGACAGCTTAAGCGCTGAACACCCGGCGTAGTAACACCCTCTTTGCATGAATAATCCAGGTTAGGATTTCAAGTCTTGCCAAAGGACCTGTCCTGAGTTTCCCGAAGGATGTCAACACTCTATTGCTCAGGGACTAAGAACCTTTATGTGGCGAGGCTCCATACACGTCCCGGAACCGCAGCACCAGCCTGAGCTTGCAATTGATCGCATGTTCTGTTATATTAGCCTGAAACAATGTCGTGGGGGAATCGCTGCCCACGTGTAACAATCCTGGAGCGATTATGCAGGATATTACGGTACGCCAATTTCAGGAATCCGTTGATGAGTGGATTCAAAAGGTCGGTGTACGCTATTTTTCAGAGCTGACGAATCTTGCTCAACTAATGGAGGAGGTTGGAGAAGTTGCCCGTATCATCTCGCGCACTTACGGTGACCAGAGCGCCAAGCAAACAGATGAATCCAAATTCCTTGCTGATGAGCTTGCTGACGTGTTGTTCGTCGTAACCTGCCTGGCCAATCAAACCGGCATCGATTTGACCGATGCACTGCAAAAGAATCTGTCAAAGAAATACAGCAGGGATCGAGAGCGGCATCGGAATAATCCCAAGCTCAAGCCACGCGCTTCAGATACGGATTGAACATTTTTTGAGATACAACGTAATTGCTATATTGCATCTGTAAGAATCTTGCTACAATTGTAACGATCATCCATTTGACATTTATGAGGGAGACAAATTCATGCGCTTTCTAAGCAAAACACGGTCTGCATTGCTGCTCTTCTTGACTTCCGCTGCGGTAGTGAGCGGTTGCGGCGGCGAAAACGATGGCCAAAAGACGCAATTTCTCAGCATCGGCAGCGCCCCGACGGGTGGAACATTCTTCGTGGTCGGCGGCGCCATCGCCCAGGCTGTCACCAACAGCGCCGGAGAATTGGCGTGGCAGGCGACCTCCGAGGCCACCAAAGGTACCCAGGAAAACATCCGGCGTCTGGAAAGCGGTGAGCTCGATTTCGCGCTTGCCAATGCGGCCATCACCTACTTTGCTGTACGTGGCGAGGGGGATTGGGAAAAAGCGTATCCCATGCGCACAGTCATGACTCTGGCGCCGAACATAGCCCTGTTCATTACGCCAAAATCCTCCGGCATCCGCACGATTTCTGACCTCAAAGGAGAACGCGTCGTGGTCGGCCCGGCCGGCGCCGGCTTCAGATATTTTCTCGAGCCTATTCTCAATGCCCACGGCGTCACCTATGATGACTTTACGGCGCTACATAACACGCAATCCGGCGCCGTGGACATGCTGGCTGACGGCTCCGCTGCTGCTGCATTTCTCGGCGGCGGCGTGCCTACCGCTTCAATCACGCAGGCAAGCGCCTCACAAGACATCCATTTTATTCCGTTCGATGCGGCGGCCAAGCAGCAGTTGTCGCAGCAGTACCCGTTTTTCAATCCAGCCACGATCCCTGCCGAAACCTACCGGGGTCAGACTGAGCCATTCGAGGGCTTGAATGTCGGCTCCATGCATTTGATCACCTCAGAAGGCAAGGATGAGGAAACGGTCTACCAATTCACAAAACTGCTCTACGAAAACCGCGCTGAAGTCGTGAAAGTGCATCCGGCCGGCAAAGCCATCAATGCCCCAAATGTCATCAAAGATACCGGCACACCGTTTCATGCCGGTGCAATCCGATATTTCAAGGAAATCAATATCTGGCCTGACACGTCACCAGGCACAGCCTCCTCGGAATAGACTATGTGGCAACACGTTCAGGCCCGACTTTATACTGTTCTCGCCGTTGTCCTCAGTCTGTTCATTCTGGCGGAAGTCAATTATCCCCAGCTCAGCTCGCAATCACAGTTGGCAATATTTGCGTTACTGGGTCTGGTGCTGGTCTTCCTGTCAACTCCGATGCACAGGAGTCTTGCCGGCAAGCCAGTAGCGGGCATTGCCGATGCCATATTGATTCTGGCCTCGATCTTTTGCTTTGGCTACATTGTTGTGCACACTGAGCCGGCGTTCAAACAGTTTTGGATCGATGGCCGGCCGCTGGGTAACCGCGCCGGACTGGAGGGTACGCCGGACTACGTGGTCGGATTCGTGGGCGTGCTGGTTGTGCTTGAGGCCACGCGGCGCACCATCGGCTTAACCCTGCCGCTGTTGTCAATTTCGTTCCTGGCCTATGCGGCCTACGGGCAAGCCATGCCGGATTGGCTGTTTCCACACCGCGGCTATCCCTGGTCGCGCATTGTCAGCCAAACTTATTTACACAGTCAGGGCGTGTTTGGCATTGCCCTCAATGTGATGTTCACTTATGTTTTCCTGTTTGTTCTGTTTGGCACGCTACTGGAAAAGAGTGGTGCAACAGGTTATATTATCGACTTCACACGCCACCTGTTCCGCAAGAGTGCCGGCGGGCCGGCAAAGGTGGCTGTGCTCAGCAGTGGCATGATGGGCTCGCTCTCCGGCAGCGCTGTTGCCAACACAGCAACCACCGGCACCTTTACCATTCCCATGATGATGAACTCGGGCTTTCGACCCACCGTGGCTGCTGGCGTGGAAGCCGCTGCCAG
>CAZVSL010000377.1:0-2455 GCA_964629935.1 uncultured Calditrichaceae bacterium
CCAATGAGTTTTATCGACCGAATTCATAAGCAGGCGAAGTCCCGCAACAGGCGTGTTGTTTTCCCGGAGGGGACCGAACCGCGTGTCCTGCAGGCCGTTGCCTATCTTCGCAAACATGAGCTGGCACAGTGTATCCTTGTTGGCGAGCCTGAGGAGATTCAGCAGTTGGCGGCCAGCCATGACCTCGACCTCAGAGATGCCGAGATCGTTTCGCCGGCCGCGAAGCCCCAACTTGAATCCTACGCTGACGAATTCTTTGAAATACGCAAGGGCAAGCTCTCAACAAAGGAGCAAGCATTAGAAATTCTCCGCCAGCCTCTTTTTTTTGCAGCGATGATGGTGCGCGCAGGTGCAGGTGATGCTGCCGTTGCCGGCAGCGTGCACACCACCGGAGAGGTTCTGCGGGCTGCGATCCAGGCCATCGGTACCGCGCCGGGTTGTTCTCTGGTATCCAGTACCTTTGAGATGGTGCTGAAAGATGCGCGGGTATTGACGTATGCCGACTGCGCTGTTGTGCCGGAGCCGGATGCCGATCAGCTTGCCGATATCGCGCTGGCCTCGGCCGAGACACACAACAAACTCACGGGAGAAGAGCCGCATGTGGCCCTGCTTTCCTTCTCGACCAGGGGCAGCGCCGTTCATCCGCGGGTTGAGTTGGTGCAAACCGCGCTGAAGATTGCTCAGGAGAAAGCGCCTCAGCTCAGCATAGACGGCGAGCTACAAGTTGATGCTGCACTGGTCAGCTCGATTGGCAGCCGCAAGGCGCCCGAAAGCAGCGTTGCCGGGCATGCCAACGTTCTGGTGTTTCCGAACCTGGATGCCGGCAATATCGCATACAAAATAACGGAACGTTTGGCAGGCGCGCAGGCAATCGGTCCCATATTGCAGGGACTCGCCAGGCCCATGAATGACCTGTCGCGCGGTTGCTCCTGGCGCGACATCGTTGACGTGGCGTGCATCTGCGCTCTGCTGACCTGAGTCCGGGCAAGGGGTGCACCCACTTGTCGTGCGTTCCGCTGAACAACATTCGGAGTGATTTAAATGGCCGATTTGGCTGAGAAACTTTACTCTTTGATGTACGACAGCATACCTGAAGTGGACAAAGTATGCATACCGCTGAGCGGCGGGTTTGACAGTCGCGTTCTGGCGGCGCTGTACAATCAGAAATTTGGCCAAATCGACTTATCGTATACACATTGTACGCAGTACAACTCCGCGACTCTAAAAACCGCGGAGCAAATTGCAAGATTTCTCGATATCAAAGAATACCATAGAATCGAAGTGTCAGAGCAAGAAATTGAGAACAATCATCCGGAGCTGTGCCAAATCATGAAGCCGTTCCGGCCGGCGAAGGGGCCCTTGTTGAGCGGGTTGAAGAAACTGAATGAAAAGCATGACCTGAGCGACTATACGTTTTTGGTACCCTGGGCTGTCGATGTGCTCCTGGGCGCCTGGACCAATCCGCAAATGACCCTGGCGCGCTGGATTCAGGGCAACGATGAACACACGTTCGTGATGAAATATTACTACTATGATGAGGTGAAGAAGGGCGTCTACCGGAACTTCGCCTGCGATATCATAAATCCGTACTGGCACGAACGCATGATCGATTTTTGCCTGAGCCTGCCAACGCAGTTAAGGCTTGGCCAAAAGCTGTATCGCCAGATGATGAAGAGATATTTCCCTGAGCTGGCGAGAATTCCCCACGACACAATGAATGTGCGCCCGGACGCCGGGCAAATCGAGTATGGGGCAAGAAGAGTCTGGTATGCTGTCTGGAAACTGGCGAAAAAGAATCGATTGGCATTACGGTGATAGCCTGAATTATTCATGCAAAAGCAGGACAACTACGTTACAGGTGGAACAGAAAATGACACGAATGATGCAAGCACCTCATGAGCACAGCACCGGAACCGGCAAGAGGCGGCTGACATGACCTTTGCCGATCGCGTACATCAGATTCAACCTTCGCAGACCCTTGGCATCACGGCGCTGGTGGAAACGCTCCGCCGCCAGGGCAAGGACATCATTGGCCTGGGCGCCGGTGAGCCCGATTTCGATACGCCGCAGATTGTTAAGGAAGCCGCCATTCAGGCGATCCGTGACGGCTATACCAAATACACGCCGGTCTCCGGCGCCATCGAGCTGAAGGAAGCAGTGTGCGAGAAGTACAACCGCGAGAACGGCCGGAACTACACGCCGGCAGAGGTGCTGATCTCGTCCGGGGCGAAACATGCCCTGGTCAATGTGCTGCTTGCGCTTTGCGGCAAAGGCGACGAAATCATCATTCCGTCGCCCTTCTGGAACAGCTATATCGAGCAGGCGCGCTTTGTTGACGCCACGCCCGTAATCATAGAGACAGACGAAGGCTCGGACTTCAAGATCACGCCGGAGCAATTGCAGCAGGTGATCACGGCAAGAACCAAAGCGCTGCTTCTGAACAGTCCGTCCAATC